>CAIVBX010000062.1 GCA_903904275.1 uncultured Pseudomonadota bacterium | reverse complement strand
CCCTACTGGTTTCCCTAAATTGTGCGCGACTTCTATTGGCGATTTTCCCTCTATCAACACCATTTTGACTGCTGATGTTTTGTATTCTTCGGAGTATTTGTTTCTCATTTTTTGACACCTTATTTTGTTAAGACAATTCTGCAAAATTTGTGTCCTGATTAGTGTAGCGGGATCATTAGCTATAATGATTCGTTTCACAAACGTGAGGATATATTGTTCAACGTATTCAAAGCGAGGGCTATATTGCTGAATTTTTACCTCCTTACTCGCCCGATTTCAACCCGATTGAACATAACTTGGGCGCAACACTAAAATCCATTCGTAACAAGATGAGATGCTCTATTGATGAACTTTTTTCTCGTCCCATTATTGGTAATCTTTTTATAGTGCGTTAGCTATAACAGGTGGTACAGTAGCTGTAGCGATAGGCTTAACACTTAATTATGCCCCTTGGCTTATCAATTGGTTTGGAAAGTTACCCTTTGATATTCGGATTCAAAATGAACATAGTTCGGTCTTTATTCCGATTACATCCATGCTGGTGATTAGCGTTGTGTCAAGTATCATTATGAATATGTTTTTCCGTCGATAGTTTTTATTTGAGGTAGTGGTTTATGTTGCAAAAAAGTACAAGCCTACTGATAGGCATTTCACTTATGTTGTCATTTCAAAGTCTATGCTTTGCTGAAAACAAAGCAGTTTTAGACGAAATTAGTCATTTAAAAAGCGTAATTAGCAATTTAGATGAGCGACTTAAACGATTGGAAAATAACACAACTATCAAGTCTTTAGTTCCAGCTCCAGAATTAGCCACTCCAGTGACTCACGAAACTAAAAAAGAATTTTTCGGCTGGAAAGATAAAAACGCTTGGACTCAAATTAAAGACAATATGTCTGAATCTCAAGTGGAATCCATTTTGGGACATCCGATCCGAATAGATGAGATGGGAAAAGGATTTAAAAGATTGTTTTATCATGGTGAAGTGATTGGTTCAGGAATCATTAGCGGTTATGTTGAAATTTATGAAAATCAGGTATCTGCTATCCATTTCCCTGAATTTCAATAATAGTTATGTCAAACATTTATCAGCATTTACCGTTTCATTTGCCTGACGAATGCGTTGATGTTTTACAATCGGAATCTGGCGTTCGGATTGAGCGGATTGTGTCACAAGGTCACAGCACGCCAGCAAATCAATGGTATGAACAAATTGAAAATGAATGGGTGTTGGTATTGCAAGGGTCAGGTGTGATTGAATATGAAAACGGTGAGCAGATTACGTTGAACGCAGGTGATTATTTGTATTTACCAGCCCATTTAAAACATCGCGTTGCATCGACCGTTGAAGATAAACACACCATTTGGTTAGCTGTTTTTTGGAATTGAATGATGCCTATCACGCATGGCAAAATCGTTTTGAACATCGACATTCACACACGCATGATTTGTTTAGGTATCATAATTTAAAATGAATGAAATCAGAGAACTGCTATCATCTTACGGACAATGGTTTTATCTAATTGCGTTTATGTGGGCTTTTTTAGAAGGCGAAACGTTTCTTATTTTTGCTGGATTTGCAGCGCAACGTGGTTATTTGAACATTGAAGCCTTAGTGGTATGTGCTTGGCTGGGCAGTTTTTGTGGCGACCAATTATTTTTCTCATTTGGTCGTTATTTCGGTACACGCATATTTCTTCGGTTTCCGAATATAAAAAGTCGTGTTGCCAAAGTGACAGATTGGTTAGAACGCTATGCGATTGCATTTATTCTAAGCTATCGATTCATTTACGGCGTAAGAAATGTGAGCAGTATTGCCATTGGGATGAGTGATTTATCGTGGCGTATATTTGTATTTTGGAATGCCGTAGCGGCTTTCATCTGGGCAAATGCTTTTTCAGGGTTCGGTTATTTCTTTGGGAATCTTATTGAACATTTACCAAAAACCACACTCATTTCAAATGTGCAGCAAATTATGTTTTCGATGCTTGCGTTATTTTTATTGTTTTTAGTTATCAGAAAAATAGTGATGTGTTTTAAGAAATAGTTGTATCTATTGAATAATTCTACGTTTTTATCAACATAAGGGAAATTCCATGAAAAAAAATACAGTACCTGCGTTATTTAGCGTCTTATTTTTAGTTAGCTTACCAATGCTTTCAAAAGCGAATTCATGTGCTGATATTAAAGAGGAGTATTGGGATTGTGTGAGGTCATCTATGAATAATGAATCATGCAAAAGCAATGTTTCAATACCACCAGAATGTTTAAATTCAGGCACAGAATCGATACAAAACTATAAGTCGTCTGATACTAATTCAAACTTTTTTGACAAACAAAAAGAATCTAAGCCATTCGTTTATCAAGCCGATTTACCGCCTAAAAAACCAGTAAAAGTTATAAACGTTAAGCCAATAGAAAGAATTTATTTTGAAACGCAAGAAGACGTAGATCAATACGTTATGAAAATTAAAGAAGAATTATCTGAAGCAATTACTGATGGCAAAAGAGTTCGACTTCAATTTCAATAACCACTCTGCGGTCGTGAGTGTTGAAAGTGGCGCGATGCACGAAACGGAGGATTTGGCATCATCGCTCAACTAATCGCGCTACAATTTTTAGGACACATTTTTAACAGAAGCTCAAAGGTGTATCATGGAAACTGAAGAAAAATGGCGAAATGCGGGTCTGGAAGGCACTACGAAAAAACATCCATACTTCACGGCGACGGGGGCGGATGATTGATAGCAGAAACAGGCTTGGTTTGCATCACCAGAAAGCCTTATAAAGTATAAGACCGATTCTAAACATGACAAAAACAAGCTCAAACGTTACTTCAATCCTCAAAAACTAAATCAAGTTTATGCGGGGGCGATATTACCTACATCAAAACCGATAAAGGGGGTTACATTTGGCGATTGTGATAGATTTATTTTCATGTCAAATCGTGAGCTGGTCGATGGCAGACCACATGAAAACGTCATTGGTCAATGACGCAATACGAATGGCAATTTGGCAACGAAAACCTTTGTAGCCACAATATGCGTCCACAGAACATCGTAATTTACTCACCATGGGGTTGCAAAGGTAATTTCTGGGATAATGCCGTTTGTGAGAGATTTTTTCGCACCTTGAAAACCGAACTCATTTACCATCATCGCTACGCCACTCGTGAACAAACCAGAACCTCGATTTTTGAATATATTGCTGTTTTTTACAATCGAATTCCGACTCATTCCGTTAACGATTATTTATCGCCTGTTGAATTTGAATTTCAACACGCTAAAAATGATTCTAATTTCTCTGTCCTAAAAAACGTGGTGTGATTACAATCAGTTCGTCAGAATGTTTAAAATTAACTGCGGTATAACTTGGCATACAAACCATTTTTCTCAAGCAAATTTTCATGTTTGCCTTGTTCGCAAATTTCGCCATCTTCAAAAACATAAACGTGATTCGCTTGTTTTACCGCGCTTAAACGATGAGCAATAATAATTGTGGTGCGGTTTTGCAAAAAATTTTGTAACGCTTTGTGCAATTTAAATTCAGTTTCGCTGTCTAACGCTGATGTCGCTTCGTCTAAAATCACGACTTTCGGATTCGCCACAACCATTCTTGCAATCGCTAAACGTTGACGTTGTCCACCTGACAAGCGCATCCCACCACGCCCGACAATCGTATCTAAACTTTGCGGCAATTCTTTAATCGTTTCGGCTAGTTGTGCAATTTTTAAGGCGTTCCATAATTGTTCATCATTTACTTTTTTGCCGAGCGTTAAATTCGCGCGAATAGAATCATTAAATAAAATTGGATTCTGTAAAACCGTCACGACATTTTCACGCACCACATCTAAACCAATTTCTTCAATCGGCACGCCGTTAAAACAAATTTTGCCTGAATTTGTAGGATATAAACCAATCAGCGTTTGAATTAACGTTGATTTCCCACCGCCACTTGCACCGACTAACGCGACTTTTTGCCCTGCGTTAATATGTAATTGAATGCCATTAAGAATTTTTTTGTCGCCATAACTGAAATGTAAATTTTCAACACTGACGGAAACGGTTTGTTTGTTTAAAAATGGATTTTTTTGATGTGGATAACGTGGTTCTTGTCGCAACGCCGTTAATTTATTGATTCGCATTAAAGCGGCTTTCGCACCATAAAACGCATATTGAATGTTTAAAATTTCCTGAACTGGTGACATCATGAACCACAAATAACCAAACACTGCGAGCATTTCACCAATCGTCAAATTGGAATAAAACACCATGAGCATCGCGCAAGCTCTGAAAATATCAAAGCCCAACAGAAAAATTAAAAAACTTAAACGTGACGCGGTTTCGCTTTTCCACGCAAACGCGCTGGAATCCTTTTTAACCATCAACGCAAAATCGACAAGTTGTTCACAATAATGTTTTTCTCGATTACTGGCGCGAATTTGATGAATTGCTTCGAGCGTTTCTGTTAAAGATTGTTGAAAAATTTCATACGCAGAATTTTCTTTTGCTTTGAGATGTTTCACATTTGCACCGACAACGCGCGTGAAATAAATCACCACAGGATTTAATAACAAAATAAACAAACCCAATTGCCAGTGCATCCAAAGCAAAATAATCGCCGTTCCTGTCACGGTTAAAACGGCAACCAATAATTTAGAAACCGTTGAACCAACGAAATTATCAATCGTGTCTAAATCTTTTACCAAATAAGTGCTAACTGTACCCGAACCTAAACTTTCGTATTCTGTCATCGAAATCGTTTGCAAATGCCCAATCAACTCACTGCGAATCCTAAACACAATATCTTTTGCAATTAACGTAAATTGGCGTGATTGCAACACGTTTAAAATCATCGCAAACAAACGCAATAACACAGTCAACAATAAAACCGCGCCAATATAAAGCAACGGCGATTGCCATTCAGTGGGTGAAATCGCGTTGATGGTTTTCACAACCATCGCAGGTTTTTTCAATAACACCTCATCAACCAAAAGTGGCATCAATAACGGTATCGGCACGCTAATCATCGTGGCGAAAATTGCAATGAAATGCGCTGAAATCAACTGTTTTTTATGTTGTTTTGCAATCGAGAGAATGTATCGCCACGAATAAGTTTGAGCAGGCATTTTTTAGGCTTGCGCTTTAGCAGATTGTTCAGCTTCAAATTTTTTGCGTTTATCGCATTTTTCAGTACAAACACATTCCGCGGCAGATTTACCACCACCGCATGAGCCTTTGATGGCGTTACGACCAAAAATAACACCCACTGCCATAATTGCAATGACAGTCAACATCACACCAAACGTTATTAAAAACGTCATTTTGTCTCTCCTAAAAATAAAAATTGAAATTTAACATGAATTTTTCAGAATTCATGTGCTTTTTGATGGCAAAATTGAAATAGTTTCAAATCCCCCAAACTAAAAAGTGAAGTATTTTTAGCGCGAATTTACTATAATTGCGCCCAACAAACGTTATATTTCAGTTTATTTGAGGATAAAAGTGTGGAGCTAAACGGCGCACAAATCGTAATTCAAAGTCTTAAAGACGAAGGTGTTGAGTATATTTTTGGTTATCCAGGCGGTGCGGTTTTACATTTGTATGATGCACTCTTTCAACAAGATGACGTGAAACACATTTTAGTTCGCCATGAACAAGGCGCGACTCATGCCGCTGACGGTTATGCGCGTGCAACAGGCAAACCTGGTGTTGTCTTAGTAACTTCAGGACCTGGCGCAACGAATGCTGTGACAGGGATTGCAACGGCTTATATGGATTCAATTCCAATGGTCGTGATTTCAGGTCAAGTTCCCTCGGCTGTCATCGGTAGTGATGCGTTTCAAGAAGTTGATATGGTCGGCATCACACGTCCTTGCGTGAAACACAATTTCTTAGTTAGCGACGTTTCAAAAATTGCCGAAACCATTAAAAAAGCATTCTACGTTGCAACCTCTGGCAGACCAGGACCAGTGGTTATTGATATTCCAAAAGACGTAACCGCACCTGATAAAAAAGTACCTTATCACTATCCAAAGAAAGTCGAAATGCGTTCGTATCATCCTGCAACGACTGGAAACAAAGGACAAATCAAAAAAGCGATTGAATTACTTTTAACCGCACAACGTCCTGTTATTTATGCTGGCGGTGGGGTAATTTTAGGCGAAGGTAGCAAAGAATTAACCGAATTGGCGCACACGTTAGGTTTTCCTATTACGCAAACTTTGATGGGGTTAGGCGCATTCCCTTCAACCGATAAACAATTTGTCGGAATGCTCGGTATGCACGGCACTTACGAAGCTAACATGACGATGCACGAAAGTGATTTGATTCTTGCGATTGGCGCACGTTTCGATGACCGTGTCACAGGCAAGCTAGATATGTTCTGCCCTTACGCAAAAATTATTCATGTTGATATTGACCCTGCATCAATTTCTAAAACAGTGAAAGTTGATGTGCCAATTATCGGCGAAGTGAAATTGGTGATTGAGCAATTGCTCGACGGTTTGAAAGAAGCGAAATACAAGGTAAATAAACAAGCGTCTGAAGCGTGGTGGAATCAAATTAACCAATGGCGTAGCGTTGGATGTATGGAATTCGACCGCAACAGCCGTGCAATTAAGCCGCAATTTGTGATTGAGCAACTTTACGAAGTCACAAAAGGTG
>CAIVBX010000061.1 GCA_903904275.1 uncultured Pseudomonadota bacterium | reverse complement strand
GAATCGGTGATTTTCGTTACGCCACGCGAAGATATTCCCTCAACTGAAATTGCCTCGCTTTGGTATCAGGTACGCAAAAAAATTGCCGACATAAAAATAACGCTTCCGTCTGGTGTCATCGGGCCTTTTTTCAATGACGAATTCGGCGATACCTATAGTTTGCTGTATGCCTTCTCTGGAAAAGATTTTAGTTATGCAGAGCTGAAAGACATTGTTGATTCGGCGCGGCAACAACTTCTGCGCGTCAATGATGTTGAAAAAGTCGATCTTATCGGTGTGCAGGATGAAAAAATTTATGTGGAATTTTCCGATAAAAAGCTCGCTGAATTGGGTTTAGATGTCGCATCGGTTGCCCAAGTGTTGCAAGCGCAAAATGCCTTAGTACCTGCGGGGACAATCATCACATCGCAGAAAAATTTACCTATTCGGCTCACTGGCGCATTTGATTCGGTGGAAACGGTGGCGAATCTTCCCGTTCGTATCGACGGACGCAGTTTTAGAATCAGTGATTTTGCCCATGTAACCAGAGGCTACGTTGATCCTGCTGAATTCAAAATGCGTTTCAATGGCAAAGATGTGATTGGTTTAGGCATTACCATGAACGAGAAAGGGAATGTCTTGGAATTGGGCAAATCACTTGAAACAGCCATGGCTGATATTGCCAGCAATCTACCGATTGGCGTGGATGTTGAAAAAGTAGCCGACCAATCCAAAGTAGTGAACTCCGCTATCGGTGAATTTTTGCGTACTTTCTGGGAAGCGTTGGCGGCGGTACTGTTGGTAAGTTTTTTAAGTCTTGGAATGCGAGCTGGTTCGGTCGTTGCCCTGACAGTCCCGATTGTACTGGCTGGCACATTGCTTTGCATGTTGTTGTTCGGTTTGGAAATTCATCGTATCTCTTTGGGCGCATTGATTCTAGCCTTAGGATTGCTGGTGGACGATGCCATGATTGCCATTGAAATGATGGCGCAAAAACTCGAACAGGGTTGGGATAGAATGCGTGCGGCAACCTATGCTTATCGGGTCACTGCATTTCCGATGCTAACTGGCACTTTGATTACAATCGCAGGATTTTTGCCTGTGGGTTTGGCGAAATCCTCAGCGGGTGAATATACCGTGGCGATATTTCAAGTGGTCGGTATTTCGCTAATTATTTCTTGGATAGGCGCAGTCGTATTCACGCCTTATCTTGGCTATTTACTCCTCAAAGTTAAAACGAATACCTCCGAAAGCCAACACGATCATTTTGATACCGCTTTTTACAACCGTTTGCGTGTCTGGGTTGATGTCTGTGTGGAATACCGTAAAACCATCCTCTTCGCAACTCTCGCGCTATTTGCTGCTGGCGTGGTGACATTGACTAAAGTGCCGCAACAGTTTTTTCCATTATCCAATCGTCCAGAACTGATTGTTGATTTGTGGTTGCCAGAAGGCAGTGCTTTCGCACAAACTGAAACAGTCGCTAAACGGATGGAAACTCTGCTCGCTAAAGATGAAGAAATAGTCAGTTATGCCAGCTATATCGGTGGCGGCACACCACGATTTTTCTTGCTGATTGTTCAACAATTGACTAATACCAACTTGGCTGAATTCGTTTTGGTAGCGAAAGACAACATTGCGCGTGAACGGGTTATGCAACGGATGAGGGAAATTTTAGCCACCGATTTTCCAGAAGTGCGAGGGCGAGTGATGCGCCTCAATGTTGGGCCACCGATGGATTATCCCATTGTGTTTCGGGTGTTAGGTGAGGATGCGAGTAACGTTAGAATGATTGCCGATAAAGTCGCTGAGATTGTTCGAGCTAACCCCAATACGGTTGATGTGAATGACGATTGGCATGAACGTATTCCCTCGGTTCGATTGGTTTTAGATCAAGATAAAGCGCGTGCGCTGGGTGTTTCGACCGCTAGTCTTTCGCAAGCATTACAAGCGCATTACACGGGTATTCCCGTGGGGCAGTTCCGTGAGGAAGATAAGTTGATTGATATTGTTTGGCGGGCGCAACAGCCGTTACGCATAGGTGTAGATAAATTGCCCAATATCAATGTCCAGACAAATCAAGGTGAATCGGTTGCACTGTCGCAATTAGTTACCACTGAAACGACTTTTGAAGATGGGGTACGTTGGCGGCGTGACCGATTTCCTGCCGTGTCAGTGCGTGCCGATGTCGTAGAGGGCATGTTAGCTCCTGATGTTGCCGCGCAGATTGTTCCTAAACTCGAAGTCTTACAAAAACAATTGCCAATGGGTTATTTCATTGAGACTGGCGCGGCAAAAGAAGATTCTGGGACTGCTCAAAAATCAATTTTGATTTGGATTCCTCTGGTGATTGTCACCACTCTTATCCTGTTGATGATGCAGTTACAAAATTTATCCCGTACTTTTTTAGTGTTTGTCACTGCGCCACTAGGTGTGATTGGCGCGGCGTTTGCGCTCATGCTATTTGGCGCACCTTTCGGTTTCGTTGCTTTATTAGGTGTTCTCGCACTCGCGGGAATGATTATGCGTAATTCCGTGATTTTGGTAGATCAAATTGAGCAGGACGAAAAAGCAGGCTTAGACACTTGGACGGCTATCGTTGAATCAACAGTTAGACGGTTTCGCCCTATTTTGTTGACGGCTGCTGCTGCAATTCTCGCCATGATTCCCTTATCGCGTAATGACTTCTTTGGACCTCAAGCCATCGCCATTATGGGTGGGCTAACGGTCGCTACGGTGTTGACGGTGTTTTTTCTGCCAGCATTGTATGCGACTTGGTTCAAGGTGCAACGAGTTCAGCCAACACTAAACAAAACGTCATTAAAAACTGGAGATTCAGATGAATAATCGCTTTCAAATTCAGATTATGATTTTGTCAATCGCGGTTCTGAGCGGTTGTACGCCAACCAGAGTTAGCGACGAGGTAAAACTGGTTGATGTTAATAATTGGCATCATGCTCCTGTCAATCAAGCCAGCGAAATGAACACCGATTTAAAAGCATGGTGGAAAGGTTTTCAAGACCCATTATTGAATGATTTAATCGCGCAAGCCTTGAAAAATAATCATGACTTGAAAATTGCTAAAGCGCGTGTTCGAGAAGCAAGAACGTTGGTAACTATTGCCGAATCGGCACTTTATCCCAGTATTGACCTGTTCTCGTCAGGCGGTCGGGGAAAAAAGATAGACCAGATTATGGGTACACCTAGCAAACAAGGTATTGAATTGAAAACACCAACTGCCGATATTATCAGTGGCGGACTGACGGCGCGGTGGGAAATCGATTTATTTGGTGGCAGACATCTCGAAGCTGAAGCCGCTATTGCACAAGCGGCAGGAACAGAAGAATCTTTGCGCGCTGTTCAAGTTGGATTATTGGCTCAAGTTGCAACGAATTATCTGGAACTACGCGGCTTACAGAAGCGAATTGATATTCAGCAAAAAACGATAGAAGTTCAAAAAGAAAAGTTAAGAGCATTGCAACTTTTTGAAAAGAACGGGCTAGTAACCGAAGCCGATGTTGCCAATCAGGAAACCTTGCTGAAAAGTACCGAATCGACTCTGCCCGTTCTCACAAGTTCAGCCAAAACATTAACCCATCGAATCGGTGTGTTGTTAGGCGAATCTCCTGCTAACCTTGAAACTCGCTTGTCCAAAACCGAGTCATTACCGATGACGTTGCCTAGCATTCCCAAACTTCTTCCAGCCGATTTACTATCACAACGCCCTGATTTACGTCTTGCCAAAACCGAAGTTACTGCCGCTGCTGCCAATTTAGGTGCAGCGAAAGCTGATTTGTTTCCTAAATTAGTCTTATCAGCAAGTGGTGGATTCGGTGCATTGGCGGTTGGCGGTTTTTCCAGTCTTGCAGAAAGCGTTTATACGCTAGGTTCAGGGCTAACCATGCCGATATTTAATGCGGGGCGTATTCAAGCGCACATCACCGCTGTGGATTCAAGGCTTGAACAGAGCGCGTTGAATTACGAAAAAACATTTTTACTGGCACTCGAAGAAGTTGAAAATGCCTTTGTGACGCATACCGCGTCTAAAGAGCGTGAAAAACAATTATCGGAAGCCAAGCAAGCGGCGGAAAATGCTTACCAATCTACGGAAGCCTTATATCAACGAGGCATTAAAGATTATCTGTCTTTACTTGATGCACGGCGTAATAAATTGACTATCGATGACGAAAACCTAAAGGTTAAAACTGCAATCAATGTCTCAATGGTCTCGCTTTACCGTGCCTTTGGCGGTGGGTGGAATATCTGATAAAAAACACGCCAGCATAATGAACTGCTGGCGTGTGAAAATTTTTATTTGTTTTGCAAATGTTCGAGCAAACCTTTGTAGTATTCAAGCATTTGCATCAAAAACGCGATAGCTGCATCAATTTCGTTTTTAATATCGTGAACAAAATTGTGATGTTGGAAAGTTTCTTGTGTATAAAACGATAAGCCCATGTAAATGGTATTTAAGCCCATCACAATCATAATCAACGCCGCAAATTTAAGCATCACACCACGAAAATTCGCGTGCATTTTGCCAAAGGCAACGCTGATAAATAGCATCGTTGGCAATGTTCCTGCACCAAACGTCAACATCAACAAGCCACCGTCTAAAATCGTCGGCGCAGAAGTCGCTTTCACTGCCATCGCAAACGTCAACGGACACGGCATTAAACCATTCATCAAACCAGCCAATGATGCGCCAATAATGCCACCTTTCGTGCGTGAAGCGGCGTAACCTTTGCGAATAAATTGCATCGGCAACAAACGAATTGAACCTTGAAATGGAATCCAACCCAAAATGCCAAACGCTAAAATAATTACCACTGCACCGATGAACATTTGCAAAATGCTTTGCACTTTGCCGAAAATGCCGCTTGAAATTAGCACCATTCCCATTGCCGCTGCCGCAAAACCGACCATTGTGTAAATGCTGATTCGGGCAATTTGGTAAAACAAATACGGTAAATAACTGCGTGTTGCGGTCGAATTCATAAAATAACCCGACACCAACGCGCCACACATTCCAAGACAGTGACCACTTCCAAGTAATCCCGCCATAAACGCCAAGCCATAATCAAAGCCGCCTGAAGCCGCCATGACGTGCATACTGTGATCCATTGTTGAATGATCCATAAAAGCTCCCTTTTTAATTTTTATTTAAACGTAACGAATTCACAATTACCGATACCGAACTCAACGCCATTGCGGCCGAAGCAATCATCGGATTTAAACGCCCTGCCGCTGCAACAGGGATTGCAATGACGTTGTAACCAAATGCCCAGAATAAATTTTGTTTGATGACGGTAATTGTTTTTTTGCTGAGTTCAATACCGTTGGTGACTTTAGAAATATCGCCTTGAACCAGCGTCATATCTGCCGATTCAATTGCTACGTCTGTTCCTGTACCAATTGCAAAACCCACATCTGCCGCCGCCAATGCTGGCGCATCGTTAATGCCATCACCAATCATG
>CAIVBX010000060.1 GCA_903904275.1 uncultured Pseudomonadota bacterium | reverse complement strand
GACTCATTGCCGCGCTAATCGCGTCAATGGCAATTTTAATCGTGCCATCAGTTGCATTTTTGAAACCAACGGGACACGATAAACCTGATGCCAATTCACGATGTACTTGGCTTTCGGTCGTTCTCGCACCAATCGCGCCCCAAGAAATTAAATCTGACACATATTGCGGCGTAATTAAATCCAGATATTCTGTTGCGGCTGGAATGCCTAAATTATTTATATCGAGCAATAATTGCCGTGCAATTCGCAAGCCTTTGTTAATGTTAAAACTCGAATCTAAATCAGGGTCATTGATTAAGCCTTTCCAACCAACTGTTGTGCGTGGTTTTTCAAAATAAACTCGCATGATAATCAACAAATCATTTGCGTATTCTGCAATAGCTATTTTTAACAAATTTGCGTATTCGTGCGCGGCTTTTGTGTCATGAATCGAACATGGTCCTACGACAACAACTAATCTATCATCATCACCTTTTAAAATGTTGTGAATCGCTTGTCGTGCTTGAAAAGTGGTTTGTGCTGCTGTTTCAGAAAGTGGCATTTCTGTATGTACTTCAACAGGTGCAATGACTTCTGTCATGCCACAAATGCGTAAATCATCCGTGTTAAATTTTTGCAAAACATTTTCTCCTTTTATTCAACTGTAACGGATTTTGCTAAATTGCGCGGCTGGTCAACATCTGTGCCTTTCAAAATAGCAACGTGATATGACAATAACTGCAACGGCAATGTGTAAAGTATCGGTGAAATATGATTATCAACTTGAGGTACTTTGATAATTTGGACATTTTCATCAGGCGTTGATGATAACGTTTCATCCATAAAAACAATCAATTGTCCGCCACGAGCTGAAACTTCTTGCATATTAGATTTGAGTTTTTCAAGCAAACTGTTATTTGGTGCAACCGTAATCACGGGCATATTTGCATCGATTAGCGCAAGAGGACCATGTTTCAATTCGCCTGCGGGATAGGCTTCGGCATGAATATAAGAAATTTCTTTCAATTTCAACGCACCTTCCATTGCAATCGGATAATGTGAGCCACGACCTAAAAACAGTGCGTGATGTTTATCAGCAAATTGCTCGGCTAATACTTCGATTTCTTTGTCGAGCTGTAAAACCTGTTCCATTTGACGCGGTAATTTAAATAACTCTTCGGTGATATGTTTTTCAAGCGTTTCATTTAATTCAAAACGTCGTCCAATCGCCAAAACCAATAACATTAACGACACTAATTGTGTTGTGAAAGCCTTCGTTGAAGCTACACCAATTTCAGGTCCTGCTCGGGTTAGCAACACTAAATCGGATTCTCTAACCAATGAACTTTCTGGCACATTACAAATCGCCAAAGCGTGTTTTGCACCCAATCGTTTGGCTTCTTTTAATGCTGCTAACGTATCTGCCGTTTCGCCTGATTGCGAAATAGTGACAACTAAGGTGTCAGCAGCTAAAACAGGATTTCGATAACGAAATTCACTAGCAACTTCGATATTACATGGTACTCGTGCCAATTCTTCAAACCAATAACGCGCCACTAATCCCGCATGAAAACTCGTACCGCACGCTAAAATTTGTATTGATTTAATACCGTCAAAAATTTTTGCCGCATCAAAACCAAATGCACTATCTTGAATACGTTGATTTAAAAAACGCCCTTCTAACGTTTGTGTAATTGCAAAAGGTTGTTCGTAAATTTCTTTCATCATGAAATGACGATATTCACCTTTTTCAACCGCTTCTGCTTTTAGCTGACTTTCTTTAATTTGGCGTTGTATAACGTTATTTTCGGCATCAAAAATTGTTACGGAATCTGTTCTAAGTGCTGCAATATCGCCTTCTTCTAAAAAAATAAATCTCTGTGTGACAGGCAACAATGCCGCAACATCTGACGCGACAAAATACTCACCAAACCCTACGCCAATAACAAGTGGACTGCCTTTTCGACAAACAATTAACGTTTCAGGTTCAGCAATTGACATAATTGCTAACGCATACGCACCTTCGAGTTTTGGTAATGTATTTTTTACTGCTTCAAGTAAATTTTCCGATGTTTTTAGCGCGTGATGAATTTCATGCACAATCACTTCGGTGTCCGTTTGTGACGTGAATTCGTAATTATTTAGACGTTGAGCAACACGAAGCTGTTCGTGATTTTCAATAATTCCGTTATGCACAACAGCAATTGCATCACAACTAACGTGTGGGTGAGCGTTTTCTGTGCTAGGTTTGCCATGCGTTGCCCAGCGCGTATGCGCTATACCGATATTGCCTGTGCTGGGATTTTCGCGCAAAAGCATTTCTAAACCGCTTACTTTTCCTAAAGCGCGATGGCGAATAATTGTATTGTCATGCAAAACGGCTAATCCTGCTGAATCATAACCACGATACTCCAGACGTTTTAAACCTTCCAATAAAATTGGAATCACGTTACGTTGCGCGATGCCTGCTACGATACCACACATTATAATTTCTCCTTTTTAACAGGACGTTGCCAAGTCGGCACTGAAATTTGTTTATTTCGACTTAATGTTAATTGTTCGTCAGGTGTGTCCCTAGTAATAGTTGAACCTGCACCGATAGTTGCATTTTTTCCGACTGTCACAGGTGCAACGAGTTGTGTATCCGAACCAATGAATGCACCATCTTCAATAATTGTTTGAAATTTATTTACACCATCATAATTGCAAGTAATTGTCCCTGCACCAATGTTCACTTTTTTACCAATCAAACTATCGCCAATATAACTCAAATGATTAATTTTACTGCCCGGTCCGATAACTGATTTTTTAATTTCAACGAAATTACCGATATGTGTGTCTGTTGCTAAAATTGTTTCTGGTCGTAATCTAGCAAAAGGACCAATGCGACTACTTGCGCCAACTGTTGCGTTTTCAATTACACAATTTGGAAAAATGACTACATTGTCGCCAATCGTGGCATTTTTAATTGAACAATTTGCTCCAATTTTGACGTTATCGCCAATGTTATTTGCGCCTTCAAAAATGACATTTACGTCAATTTCAACATCTTGTCCAATTTCTAAATTTCCGCGCAAATCAAAACGATTCGGATCGTGCAATGTCACGCCTTGACGCATTAAATTTTGTGCTTGTTGTAATTGATAAACACGCTCTAAATGTGCAAGTTGCAATTTATCATTTACGCCTAAAACTTCGTCTTCATTGTCTGGTGAACTAGTTATGATTTCAAAACCATCAGTAACGGCTAAGGCAATAATATCTGTTAAATAATATTCACCTTGCACATTGTCATTACCAAGTTGTGAAAGCCATTTTTTTAACGATTTACCTTGAACTGCTAAAATTCCTGTATTACCTTCAACAATTTGTTTTTCGGTTTCGCTAGCATCTTTTTCTTCGACAATTCGCAAAATCTTTCCCGAATTATTACGCACAATTCGTCCATAACCTGTTGGATTTTTTAAAGTTACTGTTAAAAGTGCTAACGTTTTTTCGCTAATTTTAGAAAGTAAATTTTGCAACGTTTCGATTTTCAACAACGGCACATCGCCGTACAAAATCAATGCAATGGTATCGTCAGAAATTTGACTGCTAACTTGTTGAACCGCATGACCTGTGCCGAGTTGCTGTGTTTGTTCAACCCAATTCGCGGACAAATCAGAAAGTGTTTTTTTAACTAATTCAGCACCATGACCAATCACAATATGAATAGTGTTATTTTCAAGTTGAATAGCAGTATCATGCACATGACGTAACAATGGTTTATGAGCAATTTTATGCAAAACTTTTGGCAACTGCGAACGCATCCGCGTTCCTTTTCCTGCAGCAAGAATAACGGTAGTTAAATTCATTTTTATTTCCTTAAAACAAAAAAGCCCGATAGCGTCAAACGTTATCGGGCTTTTGTCGAGATTAGAACGATAACAACTTTTAGCCGCCGCGTTTTCTGAATCTTTCGAGTGTGCGTAATTGCATAATGGCTTGAAATAACTGTCTTTCAGCCGAAGTGTAATCAACGCGATTAGTTTTGTCTGCCAAAATTTCTTCTGCTCGCGCTTTAGCTTGCAATGCTGCGGCTTCGTCAATGTCCTTAGCACGAATTGCCGTGTCAGCCAAAATCGTCACAACATGTGGCTGCACTTCTAATAGCCCTCCCGAAATGAAAAACGGATAACTTTCAGTGCTACTCACTTTAACGCGGACTTCACCAGGATTGAGCTTTGTAATTAACGGAGCGTGACGTGGCGAAATACCCACTTCGCCTTCTTCGGCAGGTGCAAAAACCATTTCTGCCAAACCAGAAAAAATTTCTTTTTCTGCACTTACGATGTCTACATGCACTGACATTGTCATGATTTATTACCTTAAAAATTTAAAGTTAGTAGACAACAAGCCTTACGCTTTCATCGTTTTGGCTTTTTCTAACGCTTCGTCAATCATGCCAACCATGTAAAACGCTTGTTCTGGAATTGCATCATAATCACCAGCCAAAATGCCTTTGAAGCCTGCAATCGTATCTTTCAATGAAACGTATTTACCAGGTGAGCCTGTGAAGACTTCAGCAACGAAGAAAGGTTGCGATAAGAAACGTTGAATTTTACGCGCTCTTGCTACAGTCAATTTGTCTTCTTCTGACAATTCGTCCATACCCAAAATCGCAATAATATCGCGTAATTCTTTATAACGTTGCAACGTGCCTTGAACGTTACGCGCTACGTCGTAATGTTCTTGACCGATAACTAATGGATCTAATTGACGGCTAGTTGAGTCGAGTGGGTCAATCGCAGGATAAATACCTAATTCTGCAATTTGACGAGACAATACAACTGTTGCGTCTAAATGCGCGAAAGTCGTTGCTGGCGAAGGATCGGTTAAATCGTCCGCAGGAACGTAAACCGCTTGGATAGAGGTAATTGAACCTGTTTTCGTTGAAGTAATACGTTCTTGCAATACCCCCATTTCTTCAGCAAGTGTTGGTTGATAACCTACCGCAGAAGGCATACGACCTAATAACGCCGATACTTCGGTACCTGCTAGAGTGTAACGATAAATGTTATCAACGAAAAACAAAACGTCACGACCTTCGTCACGGAAGTATTCTGCCATCGTCAAACCTGTCAACGCTACGCGCAAACGGTTTCCTGGTGGCTCATTCATCTGACCGTAAACTAATGATACTTTGTCGATAACGTTCGAATCTGTCATTTCATGATAGAAATCGTTACCCTCACGAGTACGTTCGCCTACACCTGCGAATACAGAATAACCGCTGTGTTCGATAGCGATGTTACGAATTAACTCCATCATATTAACGGTTTTGCCTACACCCGCGCCGCCGAACAAACCGACTTTACCGCCTTTGGTAAATGGGCAAACTAAGTCAATAACTTTGATACCCGTTTCTAACAATTCAGTTGCCGCCGCTTGATCCGCGTAGCTTGGAGCTTCACGATGGATTGCCCATTTGGTTTTTTCACCAATTGGACCTTTTTCATCGATTGGCTCGCCAAGAACATTCATAATACGACCTAACGTTTCTTGACCAACTGGCACGGAAATCGGAGCTTTCGTATTTGTTACGTCTAAGCCACGACTTAAACCGTCTGTGGTACCCATTGCAATCGCCCGCGCGACACCGTCACCTAATTGTTGTTGTACTTCTAAAATTAAACCTTTACCTTCAACAACTAAGGCATCATAAACTTTGGGTAGTTCGTCGCGTGAAAATTCCACGTCCACGACCGCACCAATAATTTGAACAATTTTACCGCTCATAAAAATTCGTCCTCGAAACAACCCAACGCTAAATGGCTAAAGCGTTGGATAAATTAGTTTTGTAAAAATCTCAACGTCACTCAAAAAATTTCAAGTGCATCACACTATTTTCTCACGCTTAAACAGCAGCTGCCCCAGCGACAATTTCTGAAATTTCTTGAGTAATAGCGGCTTGTCGTGCTTTGTTGTAAATCAACTGCAATTCTTTAATCAAGTTACCCGCATTATCGGACGCGCTTTTCATTGCGACCATTCGAGCCGCTTGTTCGCAAGCATTATTTTCAACTAAGCCTTGGAAAACAATCGATTCAACGTAACGTACTAGCAAATGATCAAGCACTTCCTTTGCATCAGGTTCGTAAATGTAATCCCAATGACGATTGCTCAATTGTTCATCAAGCTCATTTGCCACGATTGGCAATAATTGTTCAATCGTTGGGCGTTGCGTCATCGTGTTCACGAACTCGTTGCTAACAACGTGCAACTCATCAATTTGTCCAGCATGATAAGCATCAAGCATGACTTTGATAACACCGATAATGTCTTGCAAATGTGGTGTATCACCAATTTTCGCGACATGACCAATTACGTTTGCTTTCAAATTGTTAAATAAACCGTAGGCTTTTGTTCCAACCGTACAAACATCAATCTCAATGCCTACTTGATCCCATTGATGCAATTGCAACAACAGTTTGCGAAACAAATTAGAGTTCAAGCCGCCGCATAAACCACGATCCGAACTAATTACAATGATACCGACACGTTTGACTTCGCGTTTAACTAAAAAAGAATGCTTATATTCAGGGTTTGCATGAGCAAGATGTTTAATAATCTTACCGATTTTGTCTGAATACGGGCGCGTGGCCAGCATTCTTTCTTTTGTTTTACGCATCTTACTTGCCGCGACCATTTCCATAGCGCGAGTGATCTTTTGAGTATTCTTAATACTGCCGATCTTTGTGCGTATTTCTTTACCAACAGCCATAAGAAAACCTTTTTACCAACTGTGAGTTTTAACAAACGTTTCAATTGCTGAACGAATGCCTGCGCTAATCTCGTTACTGAAATCGCCTGTTTCGTTGATTTTATTCATCAAATCAGCGTGTTCTGATTTCAAATAGCTTTGCAAAGCAGCTTCAAAATCTAAAACTTTGTTCACTTCAATGCTATCTAAGAAACCTTCGTTTGCTGCGAATAATGAAACACCCATTTGCGCGACAGACATTGGTGAATACTGATTTTGTTTCATCAATTCAGTAACACGTTGACCGCGTTCGATTTGTTTGCGTGTGCTTTCGTCTAAATCTGAAGCAAACTGAGCAAATGCCGCGAGTTCACGATATTGCGCTAAATCTAAACGTGTACCACCGCCCAACTTTTTGATGATTTTCGTTTGCGCCGCGCCGCCTACCCGTGAAACAGATAAACCAGCATTAACAGCAGGACGAATACCTGAGTTGAACAAGTTACTTTCTAAGAAGATTTGTCCATCAGTAATCGAAATTACGTTTGTCGGGACAAAAGCCGAAACGTCACCGCCTTGGGTTTCAATAATTGGTAACGCAGTTAAAGAACCTGTTTTACCTTTTACTTTACCGCCAGTGAGTTTTTCAACTTCTTCTGGGTTGATACGCGCCGCACGTTCCAATAAACGAGAGTGCAAATAGAAAACGTCACCAGGATACGCTTCACGACCTGGTGGACGACGTAACAATAGCGAAACTTGGCGATATGCCCACGCTTGTTTTGTTAAATCATCATAAATGATTAACGCATCTTCGCCTTTATCGCGGAAGTATTCACCCATTGAACAACCTGTATAAGGTGCAATGAATTGCAAAGCCGCTGATTCAGAAGCAGATGCCACTACGATAATCGTGTGTGCTAAAGCGTCGTGTTCTTCTAATTTACGAACCACGTTCGCAATCGATGAACGTTTTTGACCAATCGCCACATAGATACATTTAATACCTGTGCCTTTTTGGTTAATAATCGCGTCAATCGCAATCGCTGTTTTACCTGTTTGACGATCGCCAATAATCAATTCACGTTGACCGCGTCCAACTGGAATCATCGCGTCAATAGATTTCAAACCTAATTGAACAGGTTGATCAACTGATTGACGGGCAATAACGCCTGGAGCGATTTTTTCAATTGGCGAAAATTCGGTTGCATCGATTGAGCCTTTGCCGTCGATTGGATTACCCAATGCGTCAACAACGCGACCTAATAACGCTTCACCAACGGGAACTTCTAAAATTTTGCCCGTGCATTTGACGGTGTCACCTTCAGAAATGTGTTGGTAAGAACCTAAAACAACCGCACCGACTGAATCTCTTTCTAAATTCAGAGCCATGCCGAAAGTGCCGCCCGTAAATTCGAGCATTTCACCTTGCATTGCTTGCGAAAGACCGTGAATTCTCACAATCCCGTCGGTTACACTGACGACAGTTCCTTCAGTGTGTACTTGTGTACTTAAATCGAAGTTTTCGATCTTCTTTTTAATCAGATCACTGATTTCAGATGGATTTAATTGCATATCTTTCTCGCTCTAAATTTAGAGTCTTTGTGCTAATTGTTGAAGTTGACCTCTAACCGAAGCGTCAATCACCTGATCACCTGCGCGAACTAAAACGCCGCCGATGAGAGCCGAATCAACCGCTACTTTCATACTCACTTTTTTACCAAAAACCTTTTCCAGCGTCGCGTTAAAACTTTGCTTGGATTCCTTGGTGAAAGCAAAAGCAGTGGTTACATCAATCTCAATTGAACCTTCGTCTTCAGCTTTATAGGTTTCAAATAATTCCGTAATAGCTGGAACTAAAGACAATCTATTATTTTCAATCAGTAGCTTTAGAAAATTCTGACCTTCTTGACTAAGCTGACCTTCGCTAATATCAAGCAACAGTGTTTGCAAGCTCGACTTACTTACTTTCGGATCATCAATGATACGAAAAATAGATTTATCGCCTAACACTGCTGTTAAAAAAGCTAAATTTTTTGACCAGTCCTTAGAAGCATTCGTTTCTTTCGCACGCTTAAAAACTGCTGCAGCGTAAGGTCTTGCCAATGTTACTAGTTCGCTCATGACGATTAACCTAATTGATTAGAAACTTTATTGAGAATGTCTTGATGTTTGGCTTTATCGATTTCTGCGCCTAAAATTTGTTGCGCTGCAGCAATTGCAAGCGTTGAAATTTCTTTACGCAAGCCTTCTTTAGCTTGTTGAATTTCTTGTTCAACTTGTGATTTTGCAGAAATAATCAAACGTTCACCTTCTTGTTTAGCAGTGTGTTTTGATTCTTCAACAATTTCGTTAGCACGTTTTTGAGCAAGACTTACAATTTCAGAAGACTGTTCTTTGGCTTCTTTTAGAACTTGTTTCGCTTTTTTCTCAGCTAAAACAATCGATTCCTGACCTTTTTCAGCCGCTGCCAAACCGTCAGCAATCTTCTTTTTACGTTCTTCTAAAGAGTCAAATAACGGTGGCCAAATGTACTTCATGGTGAACCACACCAGAAGTGCAAAGGTAATCATTTGCCCGATCAGAGTAGCATTGATACTCACGATGCGTTCCTCTTGTTGCGATTAAAATAAAACAGCGTATTAACCAGCTGCCTGTTGTACTGCTGATAAGAATGGGTTTGCGAAGGTGAAGAATAAAGCCAAACCAACGCCAATCATTGTTACCGCGTCCAAAAGACCTGCAACGACGAACATTTTAACTTGTAACATTGGAACCATTTCAGGTTGACGCGCTGCGCCTTCCAAAAATTTACCACCCAATAAACCGAAACCAATAGCAGTTCCTAACGCACCTAAACCTAAAATTAAACCTACTGCAATAGCAGTTAAACCCTGCACGTCAGCAACTAATTTTGCGAGTTCCATAATACCTCCAACGTATTGTTAAATAAAAAAGTGAAAATTTAAAAATCTTAGTGATCTTCGTGTGCCATGCTCAAGTACACAATCGTGAGTACCATAAAAATAAACGCTTGAAGAGTGATAATAAGAATGTGGAAAATTGCCCAAGGGAAACTCAACAACGGTTGAATATACCAAGGCAACAAAGCGATCAAAATGAAAATCAACTCACCTGCATATAAGTTACCAAATAACCGTAAGGCTAACGAAATAGGTTTTGCGATTTCTTCAACTAATTTCAATAACAAGTTAAATGGTGTCAACCAAGGACCAAAAGGTTGGAACATCAATTCTTTTGCAAAACCAATTGGACCTTTAATTTTGATGCTGTAAAAAATAATTAAACAGAAAACTGAAATCGACATTGCAAATGTAGCGTTCAAATCGGTACTTGGTACCACGCGCAAATACTCAATGCCCATTAAACCTGCGATGCCTGGCAAAATATCGACAGGGAACATATCCATAAAGTTCCACAAAAACACCCAGCAAAAAATAGTTAATGCAAGCGGTGCAATCAATTTACTGTGACCGTGAAAACTGTCTTTTACTTGTTGATCAACAAATTCAATAATCATTTCAGCAAAATTTTGTGCTAATCCAGGTACGCCTGCGGTTGCTTTTTCAGCTGCATTTTTGAAAAACCAAATGAATATGCCACCTAGCAATACTGAGAAAAACAAGGTATCAAGATGCAAACTCCAAAAACCCTCACCAACACGCAAAGCCGTTAAATGGTGAATAATGTAACCAGTTGCACCTTCGGCGTGAGCTTCAGTAGCCATCGTTCCTCTCTTTACTCAATCTTGAAAATTTAACGCATCAATAATGCGAACCAAAAAACTGATAACGTTGAAATGTAGCACGTTAGCAGCGGTAATAATTTTATATCTGGAATTCTAAACACCAATACGAAAAACAATGCGGTTAAAAGCAATTTTGTTGTTTCGTTACGATAAAAAGAATTAATGAATTTTTTTGTATCCAATTGGCTAATGTTTCGCAATCGCCAGCCGAAATAAAGATTTGGCAAAAATGCAATTAGCCCACCTAAAAATGAAAAAAAACTTGAGTTCAAATCTAATGTTAGTATGAAAGTAAAACTAACAAAAAAAATAACTAAAACTTGATACCTTAAAATTTTAGTTATAATTGACGCAAATGCGTTTGAACTACGGCTAAACATGGGTATGGATTATATAGAGCGAACTAAGTTTAATCAAGGTGGATTCGAGATTCATTTTGTTTTTCATTGCGGCATCTTGTTTAAAATACCTTCTAATTCATCTAACGTAGAATAGTGAATAATCAGCTTTCCCTTGCCATTTTCTTTATTTTCAATTTGCACACGCGTACCAAATTTCGCTCTTAATTTATTTTGCAATAATGAAATATCCATATCAATTTTATGGTTTTTATTTTCAACTTTTGGCGGTTGCTGCATGTCTTTAACCAATTTTTCAGCGAAACGCACCGTCAAACCATTGTTAGTAATTTTTCGAGCGGCTTCAATTTGATGTTCTTGTGAAAGCGAAAGCAACGCACGCGCATGTCCCATTTCTAGCTGTTTGCTTACAAGCATTTTTTTAACGTCAGGCGCAAGTTCGAGCAAACGCAACAAATTTGTCACTGCCGTACGCGATTTTCCTACCGCATCTGCGACTTGCTGATGTGTCATTTCAAATTCTGTCAACAACCGTTGCAACGCATCCGCTTCTTCAAGCACATTTAAATCTTCGCGTTGAATGTTTTCAATCAACGCAATCGCCATCGCCGTGCGGTCATCCATTTCTTTGACAATCACAGGAACATCTTGCAAGCCAGCAAGTTGCGCGGCACGCCAACGGCGTTCACCTGCCACAATTTCATATTGTTCAGGCGAAATATGTCGTACCACAATCGGCTGCACAATGCCTTGCATTGCGATTGAATTTGCCAAATCTTGCAGTTTTTCGGCGTTCATATCTTTGCGTGGCTGATATTTGCCACGTTGCAATAATTCAATTGGTAATGTTTGTTGCGCCGACGTATTTGCAGGTTTTACGGCTACGGGAACATCACCTAAAAGTGCGTCTAAACCACGACCCAAGCCGCGTTTTTTCATATTCATAATGTTTGCTTTTGTAAAATATCAAGTTGCAAAACTAATTGCTCAAATGTGTCGAGCAACGATTTTAAATGCTCGGCTTCTTGCAATAATTGG
>CAIVBX010000059.1 GCA_903904275.1 uncultured Pseudomonadota bacterium | reverse complement strand
TGAATTCAGTAGAAATCGTGGCAAAAACATTAAAGTATTTGCCGATAAATCTCATGTCACCTCGCCCACTTAACGAAGCAATTAGCAGTGCAGGTGGTGTTTGTTTTGATGAAGTGAATACGGATTTAATGAGCAAAAAATTAGAAGGCGTTTTTTTTGCGGGTGAAATGTTGAATTGGGAAGCACCAACAGGCGGCTATTTATTAACCGCCTGCTTTGCTACAGGACGCGCCGCTGGATTGGGTACGTTAAAATGGTTAAATCGTTAATCGACTTTTAAAAATAATAACGTATCAATATCGGTATCGGTTCGTGGCGGATCAACGGCAACATCTAAAATAAACACCCGCTCATTCGGTACGCCGCCCGTTTGAACCAGATATTTTGCAACGGCTCGCGCTCTTGCAGCGGCTAATTTGGTTAAGCGTTTAGGTTCAGGTTGGAATGTGTCCATCAACGTGTGTTTTGCCACATGATAAAATTCGCCCATGTCAGGATTTGCCAATTCCATTCCACCGAAAAACGATTTTTTAACCAATTTGGGGAATTTTTCGGCGAATTCTTGCGCTAAGAATCGTTGCGAATCCGCTTCGTCCAATTCCACATATTCAGGCAAAATTTTCTGTTTATTTTTTCGATTCAATTCTTCTGCTTTCAAGGTTTTCAAGCGGTCATTCAACGCCATTTCTCGCAAAATTGCCCAATCTTGTGATTCAAAGGCAGTGCCGCGAATTTCGACTTTTAAAATTTCTCGCTCGCGTAATACTTTCGCCACATTGTCCAATTTCGGTTTTTGCCATTCGCTTAATTCGGATTCTCCTGCTGAAAATTGCACCGCGCTTAAATCTTCATCTGTCCCAACTAAACCCGCAATCATTTGAAAAGGCGACGTTATCGCCTTGCTGAAAATGTTAAAAAGTGCGTCGCTGACAATCCCGCCAAAATCAAAATTTGGGTCATTTAATGAACCCGTAATTGGCACATCTAAATTGATAATCCCATTCATGTCTTTAAGTAATGCAATGGCTAAATCGAGCGGGGCATCAATCGCGTGTGGATTTTCAATTTTTTCACCGAGTTCAAATTGTTCAATGCGTAAATTATTCGTCGCACTCAATTCGCCTTTTGTCACTTCGTAATTCATGCCAATCGACATTTTGCCTTTTTCAAGTTTGTAACCCGCAAATTCCGCCATGTACGCAGACATTAACGGCAATGGCATTCCTTTGAAATTTAACGCGGCAGTGTAATCACCAATAAAAGGTTGAATTTTGCCTTTAATATCAACGGGAGCGAGGTCATAAGCATTTCCTTTTAGCGTGACGTTAATTGTCGATTCATGTTCAGATGAAATGCCTGACGCACCACCTTCTAAACCACGAATTTCAGCCGAAAATGGCAAAATCATCGACAAATCTGCAAATGACGATGCACCATTTGAAATTTGCACTTTATCGAGCTTAAAATGAATATCTGACGCAACATTTTGTTGAATATGTTTAGATTTTTTCTCTTTTGGTTCAGGCGCATTGATTAAAATGTCGGCAAAATTCAGCATTTTATTTTTATCAATCACTACTCGCGCATACGGTTTTTCAATCATCAACGCAGACGCGCTGTAACGTTGCGCTAAAACATCCGCATCGATATTTTTTAACGTTAAATTATCCCATTTCAATAAATCTTTATTTTGTGTTTGGTCACGAGTAATCAAACGGGCAATGCCTGTATTTCCTTTAAATCTCAAATCTAATTCGCCCTGCTCGCCTTGAGCTACATTCAATTTGCCATCTAAATTAAACACGCCTTTTATCAAATCCAAATGCGCGAATTTATCAACATAAGATTGAAATTTTTCTAAGCCTAACGCTTTCACATCAATTTCTGTTTCAGCGGTTAACGGTGATAAACCTGCGTTGCCTTTTAAATGCAACGAACCGCCTTCATTGATGCCTGTATTCAATTCAAACGGTAATTTTGCGCCAACCGCGTTGCTCAATTGCGACAGTTTTAATGACAATGGTTTGATACTGATTGTCATAGGTTTTGGCAACGATTTATCTTCGAATGACGCACTAAAATCAGTTAATTCAACACTGTCAATTTTTACGCCCCAAAATGCTTCGCTGTTTGAATTTCCAGCAGCTTTTTCATTGGCAACTTGCGCTTCATCTTCGGGTAAAAGCGTTTGATAATTTAATTCGCCGTTGGCATTTAACCACGCTTTTAAATCTGCGTTTTTTGCTTGAATTGCGCCAATTTCCAAGGTTTTATTTTTTAAATCAAATGCTAATTTTTTCAATTCCAATTCTGGTAATTTGAAAAGTAACGTGTTTTCTGTGGTGTCAAAAAGCTCCGCATTTTTCAGTAACGCATCCGCCGATTGAAAGCGTTGATTTTCAAGATTAAAACTCAATGCGTTAAACGTCAGATTTGGCAAATCCAATTGCGCTTGTCCATCGGTAAAATGCAAACCGTTTGAAGTGAATTTTTCTAGTTTGACTAATTGTGTTGCGCTGTCAAAAGCCAAATTATCGAGTGCGATTTTTTCCAGTTTTAACGTGTTTTGATACGCTAAATTTGTCAATAAAATTTCGCCTTTTTCAATTTGGATTAACGGTATTTTTGACGCAAATTCAACATGATAATTTGCTGATAAATCACCATTTCCTGTTAATTTCACGTTATTTTCAGGAATCAATGACAGCAAATGTGGTAATTGAATTTTTTGAAATGTGATTTTGCCGTCCACAATCGATTTTGAAAATTGAAAATCGCCGCTCAAATTCACTTCACCGCCATTTTGCCAAGTTGCATTTAAATCAAATTTTGTAGGCGTGGAATGTGTTGTGCTGAAGTTTGAAATCGTCAAATTTAATGGCGTAATTTGTTCATTTCGTTTGCCGTCTTGAAATGAAAATTGCCCTTGCGACAATACTATTTTTTTAATTAATATCGGAAAAATGGATTGATTTTCAGATTTTTTTTCTGTGGTTTTGGGTGAAAATACGTCTGTGTTAAGCGAACCGTTTTTTTGTTTTTCAAGATGAAAAAAAAGATTTTCAAGTGACACATTTTCAATCACAACAGATTGATTTTTCAACGATTCACTTACATTAAGTTGCACATTTAGATGTTTAAAACGCGCCATTTTAGGCATTTCAAATTGTGACAATCCTAATTGAAACGTAAACGGATTGAATTTGACTGTGCTTAAATTGGCATCTAAGCCTGTTTCATTTTTAATCAACTCAGGCAAATTTCGTTCTAACCACGCAGGCAAAATATAAAAACCTGCCGCAAAATAACTTCCGACAAAACTTGTTGGAATTAAAAGTGCGAGGGTAATTTTTGTTATTCGTTTCATTTTCACAGTGTCTGCAACAAAACTACGTTGTAAATAATCGACCTGCTAAAGTCAAACGTTTAAATTTCAGGCTATCTTTCTTCAAGTGAAAAATAATCATTGTTGTAATCGAGGATTGAAAGCAATAAATGGTTACATTTTCGATAGCTACAACCACATGATAGAATTATGGCTTTTTCAATCACCTATAAAATCAAACCGTGTCTACTCCTACAGATGATATTCTCAAGCAAGCCTTAGATGAGCTTGTTTTAACCACTGATTTAACCAGCCTTGACGCAATTCGCGTTAATTATTTAGGTAAAAAAGGTATTTTTACCGCTCAAATGAAAGAACTCGGCGCATTACCACCCGAAGAACGTCGTGATGCTGGGCAAGTTATCAATCAAGCCAAAGATGCGTTTCAAGAAAAATTAGACGCAAAAAAAATCGAACTCGAAAATACTGCACTTGCAGCACGTTTAGCGAGTGAACGCATCGACGTGACGCTCGCCGGTCGCGGGCAAAAAGTCGGCGGTTTGCATCCCGTGACAACGACATTGCGCCGCATTAACAAAATTTTTGCCAGCGTGGGATTTCAAGTGGTGGAAGGCCCTGAAATTGAAGACGATTACCACAATTTCGAAGCCTTAAACATTCCCGCGCATCATCCTGCCCGCGCAATGCACGACACGTTTTATTTCGATGCGCACCGTGTTTTACGCACGCACACTTCACCTGTGCAAATTCGCGTCATGGAATCCGAACAACCACCTTTAAAAGTCATTGCACCAGGTCGCGTTTATCGTTGCGATTCGGACATTACGCACACGCCGATGTTCCATCAAGTGGAAGGTTTTTTAGTGGATACCGATGTGAGTTTTGCGAATTTGAAAGGCGTTGTGTATGAATTTTTACGCGCATTTTTTGAAAAAGATATTCAAGTTCGTTTCCGTCCGTCTTATTTTCCTTTCACCGAACCTTCTGCCGAAGTCGATATTGAATGTGTGATGTGTGGCGGTGAAGGTTGCCGAGTTTGCTCTCACACAGGTTGGCTCGAAGTCATGGGCTGCGGCATGATTCACCCTGAAGTTTTCAAAGCCGTCAAAATCGACAGCGAAAAATACAGCGGTTTTGCCTTCGGCATGGGC
>CAIVBX010000058.1 GCA_903904275.1 uncultured Pseudomonadota bacterium | reverse complement strand
GGTTGTTTTTCAAATCAATAATCGTTGGCTGACCTGCACCTGAGGCAATACAAATATGGTCAAAGCCCATTTCCCACGCATCATCAATCGTCAATGTGCCACCAAAACGCACCCCGCCATAAGCGCTGAAAGTTTGACGACGCAACAACATTAAATACATGACTTTCAAAAAGTTTTTGTCCCAGCGCACGGTAATCCCATATTCTGCCACGCCGCCAAAACCTGCCAAAATACGTTTGTCTAAATCTTCGTAAAGGTCTTTGAAATCCGCAATCGGCGCAGGCAAATTGTCTGCATCGCCAGTTAATTCAACGGGTAATGGTTCAAGTTTCAGCCCATCAATGCCTGCCACCGCAAAACCTTCGTTGAGCAAATAATGACTCATCGTATAACCCGCAGGGCCTAAACCCACGACTAGCGCATTTTTACCGTTGTACGGCAACATCACGGGACGTTTGACGTTGAGCGGATTCCAACGCGTCAACAAGCTGTAAATTTCAAACCCGTAAGGCATAAACAAAACGTCGGTTAAAACGTTAGTTTCGATTTGCGGAATGTTTACGGGGTCAGTTTTTTGGTAAATACAACCCTTCATACATTCGTTACAAATCCGATGCCCCGTGCCTGCACACATTGGATTATCAACGGTTACAATTGCCAACGCGCCAATGTTGTCGCCGCCACGTTTGACCAAATTCATTTCTGAAATTTTTTCATCAAGCGGACAACCGATTGTCGTTACGCCGAGTGAATCAGTTTTAAAAATCTGCGTTTTCTTGTTAATCATGCCTTTTGAACAAGAATCGGTGTCGCGCTCGTGGCAGTAAATACAATGATTCACTTCGGATAACACTTGGCGTTCGTTGTAACGCGGGTCAGTGAGTTTGAAACCATCACGACGGCGACGATGTTCGCCCATCCAGACGTTAAATTCGGTTCTATCAATTGTGTCGTGTTCAACTAAATTATCGAAATCCCGTTTTTCGGGGAATTTGAAACTAAGCCATTTTGCGACCACGTCGTTATCTTGTTGCGCGACAAAACACCAACGTTGCACGACCTCCATTAAACCAGCGGTGAATTCTGTGAAATCAGGCGCGTTGATAATGTCAGCAAATTCAGTTGCGGCGAGTTCGTGAGATTTTAATTTGTCGAGTAAGGCTTCGGCTTGCAAATCAGCATTTTCATAGTTGCTTTCTTTGCCTTTCACCAAGGTTTTGTAATGATTCGCTAATGAACCGATTACCGCGCCAACTCTTGCTACACGATGTTCTTCATCGTCATCCAAATTCGCTTCGGGGAAACCTGCTTCGATAAGTAAATCAAAACGATTTAAAATGTCAGGAATTTTCCAATCGTCGGTCGTTTGACCTTTGAAAACTACGCCTAATTTTTCGACGACTTCATTTTTGAACGTGAAAATGGTTTCAAGTTCGGCTTGAATATGGCTTTTTTGCGCTTGATGTTCGGCTTCAACATTGAATAATTTAGCGACAAATTTTCCAACGTAAGGTGCAACTTGAACCAGCATTGCCGATTGTTGTTCAGGTGATAAATCTGCGCCTTGTGTGTTGCGATACGAAAGGTACGAATCAAATAAATCCACGTCGTGATATTTGAGCGATTCATCGAACGTGGTTAATAAATCATTTAAACGGTTTGTGTTGTATAAATCGGCGTAAGAAAACCCAGCAATGCCGAGTGTTAAGTTTTTTTGTGTCATAAGAATCCTATAACTTTGTGAAAAGAAATGAAAAATAAAAAATTGAGGGTAAAACAATGAAGAAAACAGCGGCGATTTTTTAATGCCCGCCTGCCATATTTGCTGCGTCAACTTTTTTCAAAAATGGCGCAAGTAAGAGAACCGCAAGAAAAATAAACGTAATAATTTGAAATAAATAATTGAATGACATAACCGCCGATTCACGAACCGCTAAACTGGTCAACATTTGAATCTGAATTTGTGATAAATCATGATTGATAGCATCGGTTGCGCTGACCGATTCGCGTAAAACAGCGTAGTAATGTTTTGGCAATATCAACATCAATGTATTAACCGCAGCTAAACCCATTGCGCCACCTAAATTACGCAACAAATTGTATAAACTGCTGCCATTTTGAACCTCATCAGGCGGCAATAAACCTAATGTCACATTGTTAATTGGCAAAAAACATAACATCAACGCGCTACCGCGAATGGCTTGTGGAATAAAAAACTCCCAATAACCTGATTCAGCTGTTAATTGACTGTTCATCCATGAACCAAATGCAAATAATCCCATGCCGATAGAAAGCATTACACGCAGATCCATTTTTTTTTCAAGTGCGCCAGCAACCATTGCAGATACTAGCTGAAACACGCCCATGACCATTAAATAATAGCCAATTTGCAAACTGTTTAACCCTTTTACGCTGCCAAGATAAATCGGAATTAAATAAATCAGTGTATAAAGTCCAATACCTAGAACAAAACTAAATGCACAACCAATCGCAAAATTACGATTTTTAAACGCCCGAAAATCAATAATGGGATGCGAATGCGTTAATTCCCACCAAAACATCGCAATACCCGTTATTGTTGTCGTTAATGTCAAACTTAAAATCAAATCATCTTCAAGCCATTGATTGCGTGCGCCTTCTTCTAAAACGTATTGCAAACTTCCTAAACAAATCGCAATTAAAAAAATTCCTATAAAATCAATCTGTTGTAATAATGACCAATTCGGTTTATCAACTTCCAAAAATTTGAATACAAAAAAACACACCACAAAACCTGGAATAATGTTGATTAAAAATAGAAGTTGCCAGTTATAAGCATCTGTTAAATAACCGCCTAAAACAGGACCTACAGTTGGTGCAAGTGTCACAATTAAGCCCAGTACGATACTCATCGCCGATTGCAAACGAGGCGGAAACATAATGAAAATAATGGAAAAAGTCATCGGAATCATCGCGCCACCGAAAAAACCTTGAATACAACGAAAAACAATCATTGACGGTAAATTCCACGCCAGCGCACACGCCAAACTT
>CAIVBX010000057.1 GCA_903904275.1 uncultured Pseudomonadota bacterium | reverse complement strand
TTCACGAAATTTTGTCCTCGCGAAGCAAAAACCCACGTTGTCCGCAAAATTAAATAATCCGCGCCACTTTGTTGAATCGCTTGTTCACCAGCCAACTTACTTTCACCATAAACATTTAACGGATTTGTCACATCGTCTTCAATGTAAGGCGCGTTTTTTGTGCCGTCGAAAACGTAGTCGGTTGAATAATGAATCAACAACGCATTTAACTTTCTTGCTTCTTGCGCCAAAACTGCAATTGCTTTTTCGTTAATTAAAAACGCCATTTCACGTTCTGTTTCAGCTTTATCAACTGCCGTATAAGCCGCTGCATTGACAATAACATCGGGCGAGATTTTTTGAATCGTGGCGCGACAGCTTTCTAAATCGGTTAAATCAAATTGTTCGCGCGAAAACGCGAAAACTTCGCCAAGTGGTAAAAGTGTTCGCGCTAATTCAAAACCGACTTGTCCGTTGCAACCTGTGACTAAAATTTTCATGCAAACACCTCAGCATCTTGCAATGACAAACCTTGCTCATCTTTTGCAGATAAAAGCGGCTCTGAAACATTCCATTCAATACCAACTTCTTCATCATTCCAACGCAAACAACGTTCAAATTGTGGCGCGTAATACTCTGTTGTTTTATAAAGAAAATCGGCAGTTTCGGATAACACGACAAAACCATGTGCAAAACCTGCGGGAACCCAAAATTGACAATGATTTTCCTCACTTAATTCAACACCGTGCCATTTTCCGAATGTAGGTGAACTTTTTCGCAAATCGACCGCGACATCAAAAACGCTTCCACTCACAACACGCACTAATTTTCCCTGTGGATTTTGAATTTGATAATGCAAACCTCGCAACACATTTTTAGACGAGCGCGAATGATTGTCTTGTACAAAGTTCACATCTAAACCTGTTAAATTTTGAAATGTTTTTTGATTAAAACTTTCCAAAAAAAAGCCGCGAGCATCGCCAAAAACTTTGGGTTCAAAAATAAGTAAATCAGAAATAGGGGTAGTGATTAGGTTCATAAATGATAAGGATAGCGAGTTATTTAAAGCGGCAAAGATAGCAGAATTCAGTGTTAATTTCTGCCTTAGACGCGCCAAAATCGTCAATGAATGCGATAATAGCGGCAGATTATTTTAACTTTTGGAATTTTTCCCATGATTGAAAATTTAAATCCACAACAAACGTGGGACTTTTTGCAGCAAAATTCAGCGGCAGTCTTGATTGATGTTCGGACGAAAATGGAACATTTATTTGTTGGACACCCACAGAAAGCCATTCATATTCCTTGGAAAGAAGCACCAGATTGGCAACAAAATCCGAATTTTGTCGCGCAAGTTCGTCAAGTTGCAACTAATCCAAATACGCCCATTTTATTATTATGCCGAAGTGGTCAACGTTCGTTAGAAGCGGCAGCGTTGCTTGAGCAATCGGGTTATACAAACCTAATCAACATTGCTGAAGGTTTTGAAGGCGCGTTAGATGAAAATAAACAGCGCGGAAATTTAAACGGCTGGCGATTTGCAAATTTGCCTTGGCAACAGAGTTGAAACATTCCGAAACTAAAATAGCTAAAACCCAAATTTTATTTAACTAAGAGTACAAAAAGTGATTGAAAAACTAAGAAACATTGCAATTATTGCCCACGTTGACCACGGTAAAACCACCCTCGTGGACAAATTATTGCAACAATCGGGAACCTTTGCCGCGCATTCAAAAGTGACCGAGCGCGTCATGGATTCAAACGACATCGAAAAAGAACGCGGCATTACCATTTTGGCAAAAAACACAGCGCTTGATTGGAACGGCTACCACATCAACATCGTAGACACCCCAGGACACGCTGACTTCGGCGGTGAAGTAGAACGTGTTTTATCGATGGTGGATTCGGTTTTATTGTTGGTTGATGCCGTTGATGGTCCAATGCCGCAAACTCGTTTCGTAACCCAAAAAGCCTTTGCTTTAGGCTTAAAACCCATCGTTGTCATTAACAAAGTTGACCGCCCAGGTGCACGTCCTGATTGGGTTGTAGACCAGACATTCGATTTATTCGACCGTTTAGGCGCAACCGATGAACAACTTGATTTCCCAATCGTTTATGCGTCAGCGATTAACGGTTATGCAGGTTTAGAACCAACTGTTTCAGGCGGCGACATGACACCGCTTTTCCAAACAATCGTAGACAAAGTTAGCCCTCCACCTGTAAACATCGATGGCCCGTTCCAAATGCAAGTGACCAGCCTTGATTACAACACTTACACTGGCGTTATCGGGATTGGTCGTATTCAACGCGGCATCATTAAACCCAATCAACAACTTGTTATCGTGAACCGTGAAGGCGTTGAACGTCGTGGTCGTATGTTGCAAGTTTATGGTTTCCATGGTTTAGAACGTGTCGAAGTTCAAGAAGCTCGCGCTGGTGACATTATTGCCTTTGCAGGTATCGAAAAATTAGAAATTTCAGACACGATTTGCAGCCCAGAATTAGTTGAAATCATGACACCGTTGTCAGTGGATGAACCAACCGTTTCGATGACTTTCCAAGTCAATAATTCACCATTCGCAGGACGCGAAGGTAAATTCGTAACGACACGTCAAATTCGTGATCGTTTGCAAAAAGAATTACAACATAACGTTGCGCTTCGCGTTGAAGACACTGCTGACCCAGATAAATTCCAAGTTTCAGGTCGTGGCGAATTGCATTTGTCGGTGTTAATCGAAAATATGCGTCGTGAAGGTTTTGAGATGGGCGTTTCACGTCCAGAAGTAATTTTGAAAGAAATCGACGGCAAAAAATGTGAACCGTTTGAAATGGTAACAATCGAAGTCGAAGAAGAACATCAAGGTACCATCATGGAAAAATTGGGCGATCGCAAAGGCGATTTAACCAATATGGTTCCCGATGGAAAAGGTCGTATTCGTTTGGAATATATGATGCCATCACGCGGTTTAATTGGTTTCCAAACCGAATTTATGACCGCAACGTCAGGTTCAGGTTTGCTTTATCACGTTTTTGACCATTATGGTCCAATGAAAGCGGGTGATGTCGGAAGTCGTATGCGCGGCGTTATGATTTCAATGATTTCAGGCAAAGCGGTAACGTATTCGTTGCATCCATTGCAAGAACGCGGCGAATTGTTGCTTGTGAACGGCGACGAAGTTTATGAAGGAATGCTTGTTGGTTTGCATTCACGCACCAACGATTTGTGTGTTAATCCTTGTAAACCAAAACAATTAACCAACGTTCGCGCATCGGGTACTGACGAAAGTTTAGTGTTGGCAAGAATTCAAAAATTAACGCTCGAACAAGCGTTAGAATTCATTTCTGATGACGAATTGGTTGAGGTCACACCAAAATCGATTCGCTTACGCAAAAAATTATTGACTGAAAACGAACGCAAACGCGCGGGCAAAAGTAACGCTTAATTTTTTGTAATCAAAAAGCGTAAGACTAAAATTTTAGTCTTGCGCTTTTTTTGTGTCTAAATTTCAACAATCAATTTCGTTTTCCAAATTGATTAAAGGCACGCAAGTTGCAGAATTCGGTTTAAACTCACTTTGCATTTTAAACATTTAATTTTGGATTCTCTCAATGAAAACCTATAAACATATTCTCCTCGCTGTTGATTTTTCAGAAGATACCCCTTTTATCATTCAACGTACTCGTGACATTGCCTTGTTAAACAAAGCAAAAATCAGCCTCGTTCATGTTTTGGATAACATTCCAATGCCTGATATGAGTTATGGCACCATAATTCCTTTGGATTATGAAATTGAAAATAAGTTGCTTGAAATCGAGAAAAATCATCTTAATCACATTGGACAAGAATTGAATGTGCCAGAAAACCAACGTTGGCTAATTTGGGGTTCACCTGAAGATGAAATTTGTACTTTAGCTGAAAAAGAATCGGTCGATATAATTATCGTCGGTTCACACGGAAGACACGGTTTAGCATTATTGCTAGGTTCGACGGCAAACGGAATTTTACATCACACGCCTTGTGACGTTTTGGCGATTCGATTACCGAAATGACAAAAATAAAAGCATTATTCAATAACCAATATGCGTTAAGAATTTTATTTATTACATGGTTTCTTTACAGCGCAGGAATACTCAGCTGGATGGCGTTAAATGATACAACGCCACCACATTGTTTTATTTTAAAAAATGAGAAGTTACCATGAAAATTAACGAAGAAAATTTACTTAAACCCATTCGCGCTCAAACCGACAAAATCATGATTTTTACGTTGGGTTTTTTGTTTTTAATTTCTGTCGGAATTGGTTTTTTTTACGGCGAATTATTGATGGCAATTTTGGTGGCTGTTCCCGCTTTTATTGTACCGTTCGTTATTTGGAAAGCAGTACCTGGTTCACTTTTTTTACGCATCGCGATTGCCACGGGTTTGGTATTTAACGTCGCTATTCATATTCAAGCCAGCCACGGTTTGATTGAAATGCACTTTGGCGTTTTTGCAATTTTGGCATTTTTACTCGCTTACCGTGATTGGAAAGTGATTGTTTATGCGGCAGCTTTAATTGCGGTTCATCATTTGGTATTCAATTTTTTACAAGCCTCTAATTATGGTATTTGGGTATTTAGAAACGGGGCAGATTTCGGTATTGTTTTTTTACATGCCGCTTTTGTGGTGTTTGAATCGGCGATTTTAGTGTTGTTAGCGTTGCAATTTAAAAAAGAATTGGTGCATTTAGCCACCGTTTCTGAGATTGCCGAACGGATTTCCGAAGGCGATTTAAGTTCTGAAATCATTGATGAAGATGATGATTTTGTAAATGTCTTATTTCACTCTATGGAACGGATTCAAAATTCGCTCAAAATTTTCGTTCAAGCACAACAAGAATTAGCCCAAAAACATTCACGAGGATTTATCAGCGAACGGATTGATTCGAGTAAATTACCTGGTGTATTTGGAAAAATAGCGGATGAAATAAATGAATTAGTCAAATCGCACATTGACGTCAAAATGCACGTTGTTGATGTAGTTTCGCAATATGCACACGGCGATTTTTCAGTCAGTTTTGAAAAATTACCCGCCGAAAGAGCCAAAATTACGGAAGCCGTTGAAGCCGTTAAAAAATCATTAGTTGGTGTAAGTAAAGAAATTGAAATGCTCGCTTCAGCAGGTGCGAAAGGCGACTTTTCAAAACGCGCTAACACCGATAAATTTGAATTCATTTTTAAAGAAATGCTAATGAATTTAAATATGTTAGTTCAAACCAGCGACGCGGCATTTAACGATACATTACGATTATCAAATGCTTTGTCCAAAGGTGATTTAACACAAACGATTACGACAAATTATCCTGCGGGGACATTTAACGACGTTAAAAATGCGTTAAATGGAACTGTTGCAAATTTAAAAAACTTGGTCGGTGAAATTATAGATTCCACGACAACTATCAATACTGCCTCACAAGAAATTGCAGCGGGTAATAATGATTTATCTCAACGAACAGAAGAACAAGCCTCAAGTTTGGAGGAAACTGCCGTGAGTATGCACGAACTTACGTCAACGGTTTATGCAAATAGTGAAAATGCAAAACACGCAAATGAATTGGCACTTGCTTCATCAGAAATTGCACGAAAAGGGGTTTCAGTTGTCAATCAAGTTGTTTCAACAATGGAAGGCATTAACGATTCTTCGCGAAAAATCGTTGATATTATTACGGTAATTGATGGAATTGCCTTCCAAACCAACATCTTAGCGTTAAATGCGGCTGTCGAAGCCGCCCGAGCAGGTGAACAAGGGCGCGGTTTTGCAGTCGTTGCAACCGAAGTCAGAAGTTTAGCGCAACGTGCGGCTGCCGCTGCAGGTGAAATTAAACATTTAATTAGTGATTCGGTTGAGAAAGTTGAAGACGGCTCACAATTGGTGGCGCGAGCAGGTAAAACAATGGAAGACATTGTGAATTCAATTGAAAACGTAAGTCGAACAATTAACGCGATTACAAATGCGTCTGTTGAACAAAACTCAGGTATTCAACAAGTCAATCAAGCGATTTCAGCCATGGACGATGTCACACAACAAAATGCAGCTTTAGTTGAACAAGCGGCTGCCGCCGCCGAAGCTCTTGAAGATCAAGCGCGTAATTTGTCCAGTACAGTTGGAAATTTCAAAATGGGTCGTTAAAAATGCTCGGCAACATAAAATTAGGAACAAAATTAGTCTCAAGTTTTCTCATCATTTCATTCATTGGTTTATCGATTGGCGTTGTTGGTGCAATGAATACACGTCATCTAAACAGCTACATTGGTAGGATGTATTACAAAGAATTGCTCGGTGTCGCGCATCTAAAAGAAATGAAAAGCGAACGTTTAGACGCTGGTCGTCGTTGGCGTGATGCGTTGCTTGCTAAAACGCCCGAAGAAAAACGTAAATACGCAGACATGGCGAGAAAAAATATCGCCCTTTACAAAGAAGATTTAAACCAAAGTAGTGAAGTGTTTTATGACGAAAAAGGCAAAGCGTTAGTTCAAGAAATTTACAAAGTCACCACAGAATGGGAAGGATTGCTTTTGCAAATGATTGACTTAATTGTGAATCAAAATTTAATGGAACCTTCGCCCGAATTTACGGCAATTCGTAAAGTTCAAGAACCGATTGGCAAAGTTATCGATGCAAAAATAGCCGAATTAGACGCGCTCAAGAGTGGCTATGCTGAAAATACGGTTAAAGAATCGATTCAAATGTATTCAAACAGTTTGATTTGGATGACTGCTTTGATTTCATTTGGTTTTATTATCAGCGTTGTTATTGGTTTAATTTTTTCGCGTTATTTAAGCAAACAATTAGGTGGTGAATTAACCGACGCGATTAACGAAGTCAAAAAAGTTTCTCTAGGCGATTTTTCATCTCAATTGAATATCAAAACAAATGATAAAAATAGTCTGCTTTTTACATTAAAAGTGATGCAAGAAACGATTTTAGGTTTTATTGACGCGCAACGTGTCATGACAAAAAAACATCAAGACGGTTTTATTAGTGAAAAAATTGATTACGCAAAATTCAAAGGTGCTTACAGTGAAATGGCTCGAGACACTAACGAATTAGTGCAGTGTCATATAGACATCAACACGCAAGTTGTTGAAATCGTAACGCAATATGCACAAGGCAATTTTGAGTGTGATATGGCGCGATTACCTGAAGAAAAAGGAAAAATTACCGATGCGATTGATGCTGTAAAAGCTGCATTACTTGAAATTAACAGTGAAATTAAAATGCTAGCTGTCGCTAGCGCACAAGGCGATTTTTCAAAACGCAGTGATGCGTCACGTTTTAATTTTATGTTTAAAGATATGCTCATAAATTTAAACACCTTGATTGACACTTGCGATACGGGTTTTAACGATATATTGCGTGTGGCAAATGCTTTGTCGGAAGGCGATTTAACGCACAAAATTACAAATGATTATCCAGGCACGTTTGGTCAAACCAAAGATGCAATGAATGGCACAGTTGATAATTTAAAAGCGTTGGTTAAAGAAATTAAAGAGGCAAGCGACATCATTGGAACAGCAGCACAAGAAATTGCAATGGGAAATAATGATTTATCGCACCGAACAGAGGAACAAGCGGCAAGTTTGCAAGAAACAGCCACAAGCATCCAAAAACTGACATTTACAGTATTGAGTAACAGTGAAAGTACAACGACAGCAAATGCCATGACATTATCATCGTCGGATATTGCACAAAAAGGCGTACAAGTGGTGAATCAAGTTGTCACAACAATGGAAAACATTAGCGAATCATCTCGTAAAATTGTCGATATTATTTCGGTGATTGATGGCATTGCGTTTCAAACTAACATTTTAGCGTTGAATGCGGCTGTCGAGGCGGCTCGCGCAGGTGAACAAGGTCGTGGTTTTGCCGTTGTGGCAACAGAAGTCAGAAGTTTGGCGCAACGTGCCGCTGCCGCCGCAGGTGAAATTAAACATTTAATCAGTGATTCTGCTGAAACCATCGCAGACGGAACAAATCTCGTCGAACGTGCAGGGAAAACGATGGAAGAAATCGTGAGTTCAATTGACAATGTTAGCCAAACGATTAACGCCATTACTAACGCATCTGCGGAACAAACTGCAGGCATTCAACAAATCAATCTTGCAGTTCAAAAAATGGATGATATGACACAACAAAATGCGGCATTAGTTGAACAAGCCGCCTCTGCGGCTGAATCACTAGAAAAGCAAACATGCAACCTCACGCAAACTGTAAGTAATTTCAAAATAAGCAGTGCTTTTTAAATCACGAAAAGTAGACGAAATAGAGAACGTTGCTGAAAAATTAGGAAAATAAAATGCTTAATAACACAAAATTGAGTACAAAGTTAGTCACCAGTTTTTTAATTGTTGCAGTCGTTGGTTTAGTCGTTTGTGTTATTGGTATCTTCAACATGGCGCAACTTAACGATTATGTTGAAAAAGTCTACAGCAAAGATTTAATGGGGCTTTCGTATGTGAAAGAAGCACAAAGCACACGCTTACGCGCCGCACGAGATTGGCGAAGTGCGTTATTAGCTACCACGCCCGAAGAAAAACACAAAGCCGCTGATTCGGTGAAAAAAAATGTTGAAGCATACGAAGAAAGTATTCACAAAGGCGGCGATTTATTTTATATCGAAGAACATAAAGCCTTGATTCAAGAAATTTACAACGCCACACCTGAATGGAAAAAATTAACGCTGCAAGTTCTTGATATGATTATTGAACAAAATTTGACGCAACAAACGCCTGAACTTTCAAAAATTCTCAAGGCACAACAACCGTTAGCCAAAATTATTGACGGCAACATCTCTAAACTCACAGAGGCAAAAGAAAAAGCCTCCGAAGAAACGGCTAAACAATCCGCGCAAGAATATAAACAAAATCTTGTCATGATGAGTATTTTAGTGGCGTTTAGTTTTATTCTCAGTGTCGCCATTGGATTGCTATTTTCACGTTATTTGTCGAAACAATTGGGTGGTGAATTAGCTGACGCGATTAACGAAGTTAAAAAAGTATCTGCAGGCGATTTTTCAAGTCAATTAACCCTTAAAAAAGATGACAAAACGAGTTTGCTTTACTCGCTAAAAGTGATGCAAAAAACGATTCTTGGGTTTATCGATTCTCAACGATGTGTCGCACAAAAGCATCACGCAGGTTTTGTCAGTGAAAAAATTCATGTCGCTAGATTTCGCGGAGCTTACGGTGAAATGGCGCGTGAAATTAACGAATTAGTACAATCACACATTGATGTAAAAATGCAGGTTGTCGAAGTTGTTTCAGAATACGCACAAGGCAATTTCCAACGTGATATGGAACGTTTGCCAGAAGAAAAAGCAAAAGTGACACAAGCTGTCGATGCCGTAAAAGCCTCATTGCTCAAAGTGAATCATGAAATTCAAATGATTAGTGCGGCAGGGGCAAGCGGTGATTTTTCAAAACGTGGTGATGCAACTCGTTTTAATTTTATGTTTAAAGATATGCTGATAAATTTAAACACCTTAGTTGAAACCTGTGATGTGGGTTTTAACGATATTTTGCGTGTTTCAAATGCCTTAGCAGAAGGCGATTTAACGCAACATATTTCTAATAATTACCCAGGCACTTTTGGCGAAGCAAAAGATGCGATAAATAAAACCGTTGATAATTTGAAATCCTTGGTTGCCGAAATAAAAGAATCTAGCGACACCATTGGTATGGCGACAAAAGAAATTGCCGCAGGAAATAACGATTTGTCACACCGCACCGAAATGCAAGCTGCAAGTTTGCAAGAAACTGCTGCAAGTATGCAAGACCTCACGGAAACCGTTCAAAAAAATAGTGATAATGCAAAATGTGCCAATGAAATGGCGCAAACTTCGTCAAACATTGCACGAAAAGGTGTCACCGTTGTAAATCAAGTAGTTAACACAATGAAAGACATTAACGAATCGTCACGCAAAATCGTCGATATTATTTCAGTCATTGATGGCATTGCATTTCAAACCAATATTTTAGCGTTAAATGCGGCGGTTGAAGCGGCACGTGCAGGCGACCAAGGTCGCGGTTTTGCGGTTGTCGCAACGGAAGTACGCAGTTTAGCGCAACGTGCCGCTGCTGCCGCAGGTGAAATTAAAAATTTAATCCGTGATTCGGTTGAGCGCGTCGAAGATGGTACGAAACTTGTAGCAGTTGCGGGTAAAACGATGGAAGAAATTGTTTCTTCTATCCAAAACGTCAGTGCAACGATTGATTCTATTACCATCGCCTCATCTAACCAAAGCGTAGGAATTCAAGAAGTTAATAGTGCAATCCGACAAATGGATGATACAACACAACAAAATGCGGCATTAGTTGAACAAGCCGCTGCGGCAGCAGAATCGCTTGAAGAACAAACCCACAATCTCACACAAACTGTTGGAAATTTTAAGATACACGGCGTTTTATTACCCGCTTATTAACCGATAAATAATAATTAGGAAAACGAAATGTTTGAAAATATGAAATTAGGTACAAAACTGATGCTGAGTTTTCTGAGTGTCACTTTCATCGGCTTAATTGTTTGCATCATTGGTGTATTCAATATGAGTAAACTGGATGGTCACATTGACACAATTTATGGTAAAGATTTACACGGTATTTCATATACCAAAGAAGCCAAAATCAATCGCGTGCAAGCCGCGCGAGATTGGCGCAGTGCATTATTAGCCACAACAGATGCAGAAAAACGTAAATATGCTGGTGATGTAAAAAAAGACATTGAGGCATTTAAAGAAAATATACATAAAGCAGGCGACTTATTTTATACAGAAAAAGGCAAAGCAGGCGTGCAAGAAGTTTATAAAGCCACACCTGAATGGGAACGCTTAACCTTAGAAATGGTCAACATGATTGTTGACCAAGGCATTATCCAATGTACCCCTGAATTTGATGCTATTTTAAAAGCACAAAACCCGATAGGAAACAGTATCGATGAAAAATTAAATGAATTAAGCCTAATAAAAGAAGGGGCATCTAAAAAATCCGCGCAAAACGCTTCGGACGATTACAAATACAGTTTAATTTTAATGCTTGTGTTGATTTCACTTGCTTTTGCAGTGAGTGTCACAATTGCAATTCTTTTTTCACGTTATTTAGCGAGACAACTTGGTGGCGAATTGGTGGACGCCATTGCTCAAGTTCATCAAGTTTCGTCAGGAAATTTTGCCAACGAAATTAAATTACAACCACGCGATAACAGTAGTTTGCTTTATGCGTTAAGAAATTTGCAAGAAACTATCAATGGATTTGTGAATGAACAACGTCAAATGGCTGACAAACACGCCGCTGGCATTATTAGTTACCACATGAATACCGATAAATTCAAAGGTACTTATTCACAAATCGCACACGAAATTAACCATCTGGTGCAATCACATATTGATGTGAAAATGCAGGTTGTTGACGTGGTTTCGCAATACGCTCGTGGTAATTTCAAACCTGACATGGAGCGTTTGCCTGGCGAAAAAGCAAAGATTTCAGGTGCAGTTGATGCCGTCAAAAAATCCTTGTTAGACATCAATAACGAAATTAGTGCTATTGCTGCCGCAAGTTCACAAGGTGATTTTTCAAAACGCAGTAACGCGGAGAATTTTGAATTTACATTCAAAGAAATGCTTACACATTTAAATGAATTAGTTGAAACCTGCGAAACAGGTTTTAGTGATGTGTTGCGTATTGCAAATGCGTTGGCGCAAGGTGATTTAACGCAAACGATTACGAAAGATTACCCTGGCACGTTCGGCAAAGCGAAAGACGCGATGAATGGCACAGTTGATAATTTAAAAGCGTTGGTTGGTGAAATTAAAGAATCTAGTGACACCATTGGCACAGCAGCAAAAGAAATTGCGGCGGGCAATAACGATTTATCGCACCGAACCGAAGAACAAGCTGCTAGTTTGGAAGAAACCGCCGCGAGTATGCAGCAACTCACCTCAACCGTTCAAACCAACAGCGAAAATGCAAAATATGCGAATGATTTAGCCTCGGCTTCTTCGGATATTGCGCGAAAAGGTGTGGCAGTCGTTGACAGAGTTGTTGCGACAATGGAAGACATTAACGAATCATCTCGAAAAGTCGTTGATATTATTACTGTTATTGACGGCATTGCATTCCAAACTAACATTTTAGCGTTGAATGCCGCAGTTGAAGCGGCAAGAGCGGGCGATCAAGGTCGTGGCTTTGCCGTTGTGGCAACAGAAGTCAGAAGTTTGGCGCAACGTGCCGCTGCTGCCGCGGGTGAAATCAAAGGCTTAATTAGTGATTCTGTTGAAAAAGTTGAAAACGGAACACAATTAGTCGCGCGGGCGGGAAAAACGATGGAAGACATTGTGAATTCGATTGAAAACGTCAGCAAAACGATTAACGCCATTACCAGTGCATCGGTTGAACAAAATTCGGGAATTCAACAAGTCAATCAAGCCATTTCATCAATGGACGATGTAACCCAACAAAATGCCGCCTTAGTTGAAGAAGCGGCAGCAGCGGCGGAAGCACTTGAAGACCAAGCACGGAATTTATCGACAACCGTTAGAAATTTCAAAATTGACGGCATGAAAATGTCCGCGCCAGCCGTTAAAAGTTATGCGAAACCGACACCTAAATCGGTTGCGCCAAAACCTGTTGCTGAAATTCCAAAACCTATTGCAGCCCCCCCTAAAAAAATGGAATCCGCTGCGGTTTCAGCTCCTGTAGCAAAACCTGCACCTGCTCAATTGTCAGTAGCTATCAATATTGATTTAGACGGCGCATTAAAAAAACATCAAGATTGGAAAGTAAAATTACGCACTGCAATTAGCAAAAGAGAAACGCTCGATGCCGTCACAATTTCAAAAGACAATTGCTGTGATTTTGGAAAATGGTTGTATGACGAGAATTGTCGCAAAAAAGTGGGACATTTACAGAGTTATCAGGATTGCCTTACCAATCATACGGCATTCCATCTTGCGGCTGGAAAAGTGGCAGAAGTTATTAACGCGAAAAAATATGATGAAGCGTCTGAGATGTTGGGAAACCAAGGCGATTTTGCTAAAGCGTCCAATCAGGTTGGTTCTTCCATTATGCGTTTGAAAAAAGAAACTAAGCCGCAACAATCTGTTTCAATAGCTGACTTTTCTTCGATGCCTGAGCCAATTAAAAAACCTGCCGCGCCAAAACCTGCGGCGAATTTATCAGATGAATGGGAAGAGTTTTAAATCGTGAAAAAAATGACAGCGATTTATCCCGGGACATTTGACCCGATTACAAATGGGCATTTGGATTTGGTGGTTCGAGCGGCGCAACTTTATGACAAGGTCATTATTGCCGTTGCAGAAAATAAAACTAAAACGCCACTATTTTCATTTTTTGAGCGTGTCGAATTAGCTAAAAATGTCACGGCTGACTTTGAAAATGTCAGCGTAATTGGTTTTGATAATTTACTGGTTGAATGTGCGAAACAAAATCAGGCTCGCGTGATTTTGCGCGGTTTGCGAGCTGTTTCCGATTTTGAATATGAATTTCAATTAGCAGGTATGAATCGCCGCCTCGCGCCCGATTTGGAAACTGTGTTTTTAACACCTGCTGAACAATATGAATTTATTTCATCTAGCATGATTCGAGAAATTGCCCGTTTGAAAGGAGATGTTTCGTGTTTTGTGCCAGATTGTGTTTATCAACAGTTAGTCAAAAAATTTGCGGAGTAAAAAATGGCATTAGCAATTGATAAACAAGAATGTACGTCGTGTGGTGCTTGTGAACCTGTTTGCCCAATCAAAGCGATTAGCCATGAAGGTGATGTATTTTCTATTGATGTGAAAATATGTGAAGAATGCGAGGGTTTTTATGACGAAGCGCAATGTGTGTTAATTTGCCCTGAAGATTGCATTCAAATTGCCAAAGCTACGCCGCCTATTCCGACAGTGAAACGCGCGAAACTTTATCAGCAAGTGGTAAAATTACTCGACAAGCCTGATGGCAAAACTTATTAACAACGAGGAATAAAAAAATGGCTTTAATTATTGCCGAAGAATGTATTAACTGTGATGTGTGTGAACCTGAATGCCCAAATGGCGCGATTTCACAAGGTGAAGATATTTACGAAATTAACCCCAATTTATGCACCGAATGTATTGGGCATCATGATACGCCACAATGTATTGAAGTTTGTCCCGTTGATTGCATTAGCAAAGACCCAAAACACGTTGAAGATAAAGAATCGTTGTATCAAAAATATCTGAAATTGATTGCATAAAAAAAGGCGGATTTTAAATCCGCCTTTTTTGTTTTAGCTTAATTTTGCTTTCAAGAATTTCAAAATATCACTCATTACAATATCTTCGGCGTGTTCATCGGTTCGACCTTTGTATTCAACTGTTCCAGCGTCTAAACCTTTATCTCCCATCACTAAAATATGCGGAATACCAATTAAATCCATGTCTGAGAACATAAAACCTGCTCGCACTTTTCTATCATCAAGCAACACCTCAATTCCCGCTTGAACTAACGATTGATAAAGTTCTTCTGTTGCTTCACGCAAACGCTCTGATTTGTGCATATTCATTGGACAAATGGCGACTTGGAAGGGAGCTAAACTTGGAGTCCAAATAATGCCTTTGCTGTCATGATTTTGTTCAACTGCTGCCGCGACCACGCGCGAAATACCAATCCCGTAGCAACCCATAATCATAATTTGATTTTTGCCGCCTTCGTTGATGACACCTGCTTTCATAGCTTCGCTGTATTTTGTGCCAAGTTGAAAAATATGACCAACTTCAATACCGCGTGCAATGGTTAATGTCCCTTTTCCATCTGGACTTGGGTCGCCTTCGACAACAGTGCGAATATCTGCAATCGGTGGCAAAGGTAAATCCCGTCCCCAATTCACGTTTTGATAATGTTTGCCATCTTGATTCGCACCACATACAAAATCAGCCATTGTTGTCACACTACGATCAGCAATAATCGGCATTTTCAAACCAATTGCACCAATTGAACCAGGTTTACAGTGACAAGCGTGTAAAATTTCTTCTTCGCTTGCTAATTGCAACGGCGATGCAACGCCTGCCAATTTTTCAACTTTAATTTCGTTTAATTCATGGTCGCCGCGTAAAAGTAAAGCAACTAATTCGCCTTCTTGTGTGCCACGCACAATTAAGGTTTTTAAACATTGTGTCGCTGAAATGTTTAAAAATTCACTGACTTCTAAGATGCTGTGTTGATTTGGCGTGTCAATCGTTGACATTGAATGCGTCGCAGCGGGACGTGCTGTTGTTGGCATTAACGCTTCCGCTTTTTCGACATTTGCGGCGTAATCACTTTCAGTTGAAAACGCAATCGCATCTTCACCTGAATCCGCTAAAACATGAAATTCGTGTGACACCGCGCCACCAATTGAACCTGAATCCGCCATTACTGCACGGAATTTCAAACCAAAATGGGTAAAAATTTGTGTGTATGCGGCGTGCATAACTTCATACGTTTCATGCAAACTTTCTTCAGTTAAATGAAATGAATACGCATCTTTCATAATAAACTCACGCGCACGCATTACGCCAAAACGCGGACGAATTTCATCACGGAATTTGGTTTGAATTTGATAATAAGTAATCGGTAGTTGTTTATAACTTTTGATTTCAGCACGCGCTAAATCGGTAATAATTTCTTCGTGCGTTGGTCCTAAACAAAAATCACGTTGATGACGGTCTTTCAAACGTGCGAGTTCTGCGCCGTATTGTTCCCAACGACCTGTTTCTTGCCAAAGTTCAGCAGGTTGAATACCAGGCATTAACACTTCTAAACCGCCCGCTTTATCCATTTCTTCACGAACAATTCTTTCGACTTTTCGCAACACGCGCAAACCTAGCGGCAACCAAGTGTATAAGCCCGATGCCAATTTGCGAATTAAACCCGCACGAATCATTAGTTGATGACTGATAATTTCCGCGTCAGAAGGTGTTTCTTTAACGGTATTTAAAGGAAAGGTAGATGTACGCATGATTTTTTATTTTTGAGTAAGTAAGAAAGTCGCTATTTTAGCGCATTAACCAAATGTCGAACCGTTATAACCCCAAAATGCGGCGGGTGCGTTGCTAAATTCAATGTAAATTCTGTCTGGTGAAATGTTTAATTCGGTGTTTAAAAGTTGGCTAATTGCGGCACTTAATGATTTAGCTTGTTTTTCTGTTAAACCAATACTTTTACATTCCAAAAAAGCCAGTGGTGAATCTTTGCCAGCAAATAACATCGATGAATTGTGCGTGATTTCAATCATCACATACGATTCAGGTTTGCTGGTTTCTTTGGCTGCGATTTGTGAAAGTTGGCGCAAAACGGCTGGTGTATCTGCAATTTCTACGTTGGTGTTTAATTTGATATAAGGCATGAGAATTCTCCAAAAATTAGGTTGTTAAATGAATCATACTGTTTTTTCATGCCTTGCGCTATGTCGCCAAAATCGCCATAATCCGCGCTCGCTTTTCAGGTGTCAGTTTTTAAATCTGAGTAAACGGGAATTTGGTTAAAGTCCAAAACTGCCCCCGCAACTGTAAATTAAGCTAAACATTCTTTTAAATGTCATTGTGAAGAATCATGGGAAGAAAAGAATGTTGGTTTAAACCGCTTAGCGTTGATGTTGTGCAAATTTGATACAGATAGTTTCAATGTTGGTGCGGGACAAAAGAACCTGATTAAAGATGGTTGTAAAAATCCCGCTGGAATGCACAAGTTGGACATCATTTTGATAGTAATGCCGAACTAGAAGCCTCATTTTTACACAGTGAAGGCACAACGTTTTATAAACTAATTTTGTGAATCAAGTTGCTTCTATCGCAGGCAGTTTTGACGTGAATCAATTATAGCGTTCAAATATCCGTTTAGGGCAAAGCCTCGACCAATCCGATACGTTTTTGTCATCAAACAAAAAATTGGGCATCAGAAAATCATCAATTTACATTAGGTTCAGATTATCGTTTTGATAAAGTTGAAAGTGCGATAACGAAATTTAATGAAACCTCTCGTTATGATGTTGGTGTTTTTGGTGAATTGCACAGTCGCTTTTTTGATAACCATTTTGTGAATGCGTCAGTGCGTTGTTCCGCGACAATCAACCTGACCGATTTGCGTTCAGAGTATCACATCAATAAAAATTGGATGTTAAGCGCGAAACTGAATAACTTGCTGGATAAAAATTATCAAACCGTGAATACTTATAACACGGCGGACAGAAATTTTTTTGTCTCAATTCATTATAATAATTAAGAGGATTTTTTATGAATGTTAAAACGGTTTTACCTTTAGTTGCGTTGATGGGAATAACGCGTGTTCATCATTTTGGTAGCGCATTTTTATTACCTGATGCGTCACTTGCGGTTTTTTTCTTAGCAGGTTTGTTTTTCAGTTCACGCAACTTGTTTGTTGCATTATTAGTTGAAGTGGGATTGCTTGATTACGTTGCGATTACGCAATTTAACGTCAGTGATTTTTGTATTTCATCAGCGTATGTCTTTTTAATTCCAACTTATTTTGCTATGTGGTTTGGTGGGCGTTTTAGTGCGAATTTTAAATCGATGCAAGGCACGGAATTAACGTTGTCAATTTCAGCGATGGCAACATTATTCGTAGCAACAACCAGCGCATTTCTAATTTCAAACGGCAGTTTTTACTGGTTATCAGACAAGATTTTGGCGCGTGATTTTTCAAACTATGTTACTCAAATGACACATTATTATTTGCCATACATGGGTTACACATTGATGTATGCGATTTTCGGGTTTGCAGTATTTAAACTGTTTAAGCGTTTGCCAAATTTAATGGCTCAAAAAACGGCTTAATCAAGCAAAAAAAAGCTCTCAATGTTTTGAACATTGAGAGCGAGAGGTCAAACAGGACAATGAGGAGTCTATGTTTGTTGCAATATCAGGAGGGGTTGTTCATTTAGCTAAAAATTAGCCGTAAAATTGGCGGTTCAGTTGTACGTTGCTGAAAATGGCTGCCGAGGCAAATAACACGGTTGATATAATAAACTCACCCGAAATAAATCCAACAATGCCGACCATAAACATCAAACCAATCAACACGTCTCTGTAGAAAGTATTCATAAATAATGTTCCTTTGTGTGTTGTAAAAAGAGGTAAATAACTAACTTGGAGCGTACTATACAGACGCATCGTTTTATTGACAATATAGTCATTTATTGATTTATAGTTTCCTTTTAGTGCATAAATAATTTAATTCTTCGGTCGATACGTTCAAGCCGTTTAGTGACAAATCCACATTATTTAGAAATAAAAAAAACCGTTCTTCGCATTTTATCGAAGAACGGTTTTTCTGTTTTTAGAGAACTATTTTTTGATTGGTGTTAATGACGCATTCACATTTTCAGGCAAATCAAACATTGCGCCTGTTGCGGGGTCAATAATTAAAAGTCCTAAAAAACCACCAAAAATAAGGTTTCCAAAATACCAACCATTTAACGATGAATCGACTGTTTGATAGCTTGACACATAACCATCACTCGAAAAATCAACATCGTATGTTTGTCCATCAAAAAAACCATCGCCACGATCCAAACTCACTGTTGATGGTGTTGTGCCGTGATGAACAGATTTACCATTTTCATCTTTGATTTGAAAATTTGCCCCATTTGGTGTGCTATTAAATGTGACTTTATCTGTTGAACCACTTATGATTGATGCACAACCACTCATTGCAAACATTAGCATTATCGCTACAAAACGTAACATTTTTTCTCCTAGAAATTAAGTTAATAACTCGCCTGTTTTTACAAATAATTTGAGCGAGTTATCGTATAACGCATGGGATATGCCAACTTGTTAAAGTTTGACATGATAAAATATAATGTGTTGTTTTATATTAAAATTTGCTTGCTTTGGAGATTTTTAACCAAACTAAAAGTAGATGAAAAACCTGTTTTTTTAATTTGTTGCGTTATATGACTTAAATATTTTGTATCTTAACGACAAATCCACATCGCATCGCCATAACTAAAAAAACGATATTTTTGTTCAATCGCGTGTTTGTAAGCCGCCATCACAAAGTCATAACGTGAAAACGCCGAAACTAACATTAAAAGCGTCGACTCAGGTAAATGAAAATTCGTCAACATGGCATTAACAGATTTGAATTCATAGCCTGGTGTAATAAATAAATCAGTATCACCAAAACCCGCTTGTAAAATACCTGAACGTGATGCCGATTCCAACGCACGAACAGCCGTTGTACCGATTGCAATTACACGCCCTCCCCTTTTTTTAGTTGCATTAACGACATCAACAGTTTCTTGAGAAACCGCAAAAAATTCTTTGTGCATAACGTGTTCTGACAAATTTTCAACGCGCACAGGTTGAAACGTACCGCTGCCAACGTGCAATGTCACAAATGCAGTTTGTGTTCCGATTGCTTTAATTTTTTCAAGCATATTTTCATCAAAATGCAAACCTGCTGTTGGTGCGGCAACCGCCCCAGCATTTTTTCCAAAAACGGTTTGATAACGTGTGAAATCGTTTTCATCGTCAGCACGTTCGATATAAGGCGGCAATGGAATATGTCCAATTTCAGCTAAAATTTCTAATACCGATTTTTCATGCGTAAAACGTAAATGAAATAAATCGTCTTCCCTGCCCTGCATTTCAGCAAAATAGCCGTTATCTAATTGAATTTTTGCACCAATTTTTGGTGATTTACTTGAACGAATATGCGCGAGTGCCTCATGTTCATTTAAAACACGTTCAATCAAAATTTCGACTTTTCCGCCTGTTTCTTTTGTTCCAAATAAACGTGCAGGAATTACGCGCGTGTCATTCAATACTAATAAATCATTTGGGTTAATAAAGTCGAGCAAATCGCCAAATGTTCGATCAGCTAATTCACCTGTTTCTCGATTCATACACAACAAACGGCTTGCAGTACGTTCAGGTAAAGGTTGTTGCGCGATTAACGCTTCGGGAAGGTGATAATTAAAATCGCTTTTTTTCATTGAGTTTTAAAAATTTGTGGCGCGTTACGCCGCTATTTGAATGGATTTTGGAATTATAGCTTATCAATAGTTCTGACAGTTTCTTTATAGCTAAGGCGTTGTACATAAGCAAAATTTACGCGGATGGCGAATGGAAAGTTCACAAACATGCAACAAGTCAGCGTAGATGCTGGATAAAATTTAATTTGCTGGAAGATGGCAATGAAAAAGAAGCACTCTTAGTTGTGCCACCACGCGAAAATATCTTTTAATCCTCCTCCCCAAAACAATTCAAATAATCTTTGCAATACTCACACGAAGGCGAACGACAAACATAAATCCCTTCGGTTTCGCAAAGTTGTTTGTAAATAAATTTTTTCCATTTCATGTCATAAACATTTTGCGCGGCCATGTCGGGAAAATTATTTTTCAGCAACGCCGACAAATCCTCACGCCCAAACAAACCTAAATCTTGCCACAAATGATTATCGCCCAAACACGCGGCAACAATAATTGAAATCACCCATTCCATTTCATCGTTTTGCTGGGCGGCAAAACCACGCAAAAATTGCTCAAGTTCGCCCTTTTCAGTCATCCGACTGAAATCGAGATTTTTTCTAAGCGGAAAAATAGAAAGTGAATACGTCGGAAAATGTTGCGCTAAAAGTTGCTGAAATTGCTCGCTCGTTAAACCCAAAAAATTCGGCAATGCGCCTGCACCAACTTGCCAACTGGCGAGAATTTGCGCGAATAATTTGCTGTTTGTAGAACCGTCTGAACACGCCAACAACGCTTGATAATGGGGTTGTGGGCTAAGTGGTGAAAGAGACATATTGAAAATTCCTCACTTGCCATGAATGTCACAGCGGTTACGCATGGGTATGCTGCAAGACCAGTGTGACATCGCTTAAAACAATCGATTTAAAGACTAATACTCAACTCGAATGTCTTCATCTCGAACAATCATCTGGCATGCTAACCGCCATTCCGATGGTAAATCGTCGACAATCATTTTTTCTAACTCTTCGGCAGTGACTTTGCCGATTTCTTTCAAGACGGTTTTTTCTTTTTCAGTTAAAGGACCGCCCATGCGTTGATGTTTTTTGTCAATGCTCGACACTTTGACAACGCAAGTACCGCATTCACCATCTTCACATTCAAAATTGATGGGGATTTTATTTTCAATAGCGAGTTTTAAAACCGTTTGTGTGTGACTGCCAGCCACAGCATAAACCGTTTTGTCACGGTATTCTGGGCTGGTAAAGGTAACTAATGCCATAAAAACACCTCAAATGTAATAAATTAAACAGGTTTGACAGAAATTTTGCCGCCCAAAACTTGCGCTTGACACGCTAAACGGTTGTGTTTTCCTGCCATGTTTTCACGCAAAACTTTGTCTTCTAAAACAGAAGGTTCGCTCAAATTGTTCCAACCGTCTGTGACTTTCATAATGCACGTTCCACAATCGCCTTCTCGGCAACCGTAAGTAATCGCTGAACCGACTTTTTCTGAAACTTCAATAACGCGAGTTCCAGCAGGGACGGTGACAGTGACATTTATATCTTCAAAAGTAATGGTTGCTTTTGCCATTGTTCATACTCCTCAAACAAGAAAAAAATAATCTCGAAAATCGTCAACCTAGCCAATTTTCGTTTTGGAATCGGAGGATTCCTTGTTGTCATTGCCTTTTTTAAAGCAATGCGTTTTTACTAATTCATCCTTGAATCAGCTAATTTTTATAAATCTTCAAAATTGATTTCTCTTGCTTCTCGTAATCCCATCAATTCTTTTGCGAGTTCCAAACCGAATGCTTCACATTGCAAAATTTCTTCGTCGGTCGGAATCAATTTCACGCGCAAACCTGAAATCGGTACGCGCAGTTTTAAACCGCGCAAACGGTCTTCTACCATTCGTACGCCTTCGCCTGTCCAACCATAAGAACCAAAAACGCCGCCGAGTTTTGTTTTCAAGTTCACAACAGCCAACGACGACAATAAATCCCAAATCGGTTTCACTGCATCGCCGTTAATGGTTGGCGTGCCAAAAATCAAACCGTCTGCTTCTTCAATTAAATCGACAAATGGCGCAATTTCGCCGCCTTCTAAGTCATAAAGTGAAACTAAAACATCGTTCACTTCCATCGCGCCTTTATAAACCGCTTCTGCCATACGGCGCGTGTTGCCGTAAGAGCTGATATAAAAAATCAGCAATGTTTTTTGATTTGAACTCAATTCGCTGTGAAGTGACGGCGTAGAAAGTTGGTGATAACGCTGAATGTAGCGTTGTGGACGGTCGCGTAAAATAGGACCATGTGTTGGCGCAATTAACGTTAATGGCAACGGCTCAATGAGTTCTAAGGCTTTAACAACGTATTCTTTAAACGGACGCATGATATGCGCGTAATAGTATTCAAACGAAAACCGAAAATCGCCAACGTGGTCATTAAATAAACGGTTATCGCAAAAATGACAGCCAAAAACATCGCCCGAAAATAAAATTTGTTCCCCCGGCAAATAAGTACATTGCGTGTCAGGCCAATGCAAATAAGGTGTGTGTAAAAATTGTAAGGTTCTGTCACCTAATGAAACAGAATCGCCCGTTAAAACAGGCGTAAAACTGAGTTCTTCTTGTTTCAATAAGCCTTTAAGCATTGATTGTGCTTTTTGCGAAATATACAAATGTGCTTGTGGCGCACGGCGCATCAATTCTGGTAACGCACCCGTGTGGTCAGGCTCTAAATGATTTAAAACGATGACTTTAATTTCTGAATAATTTGCAACGCTTTCAAGGCGTGCAAAAAAATCTTCTGAAAAACCTTCTTTCACCGTATCAATTACCGCTACGCCTTCACTACCGCGAATCACATAAGCGT
>CAIVBX010000056.1 GCA_903904275.1 uncultured Pseudomonadota bacterium | reverse complement strand
TGTGTGTATGTGTGTGTGTTGTGTGTAATGAATGCCGTTGCCAATTTCATCAATGAACAAATAACCATTTTCACAAGCATACAACGCACAAATAATCGAAATGTAATGTTTTAAACCATCGCCGAATTCGGTAATGTCGCGGTATTCGCCATTAACTTTGCATTGAGGTTTATCGATAACTTTGAAAATTTCGATACTGCTATCAAATTCACTAATAAAATTATTCAATTCACTTTCTTTATCTTGTTTCTGAATAGCTTGATAAACTTTGATTAACCTACTATCAGCCCAGCCAAAACTATCAATAAAATCAACGTTTCCTGCTTGTACCATTGAAATATTAATTTCTTTAGCATTGATTAAAGAAATAAATTCGCCATCAATATCAAACTGATATTCTTTTTTTCCATCACCTTCTAAAACAGAAAAATTTTGTGTTTTTACATTAGAAATTACGTCGTAATGTTTAGTAAAATCCAAAAAAGATTGATATTCCATTTCCTCATAAACTAGATTGGCTTTTTCTCTTCTGCCTTTTATAGAAACAATTGATGTAATCATGCTTTTGATATTTATTGAAAAAACATTCACATAACACGCCTCCATAAACGCCGTTTTACCGACGTTATTTTTCCCGCCAATCAAATTAACGCGCTTAAAGCCTTCGGCTTTAAAATTAGAAAAACATTTGAATTCTTTTATCTCAATTTCAGTCAAAAAATGCTCACTCATTTTTCGTTCTCCTTTGCGCGTTGTAATCTAATTTGAAACTTAATCATTTCCAGCAATCGACATGTTTTCAATTAAAATCGACCCTGTTCGTGTATTGCCGCGTAAATCAACATCGTTACCAACAGCAACAATTTGTTTGAACATGTCTTTCAAATTTCCAGCAATCGTAATTTCTTCAACAGGATATTGAATCACGCCATTTTCAACCCAAAAACCTGCCGCACCGCGTGAATAATCACCTGTCACCATTTTCACACCCTGCCCCATCAATTCTGTGACGAGCAAACCTGTTCCCAATAACTGCACCATAGATTCAAAATCACCGCCTGTCGGCGTAATTGTCAAGTTCCGCACACCCCCTGCATTTCCTGTGCTTTTCAAACCTAACTTTCGCGCCGAATAAGTGCTTAAAACATAATCTTGCAACACACCACCACGCACTAAATCACGGTGTTTTGTCGCTACGCCTTCGCTGTCATACATTGCGCTGCCTAAACCGCCGATTAAATGCGGTTGTTCGTGAAGGTGAATAAAAGATGGGAAAATTTGTGTATTGAGTGCATCGAGTAAAAAAGTCGATTTGCGATATAAACTACCACCTGAAATTGCGCCTACAAATGAACCCAATAAACTGCTGGCAATTTCGGCACAGAATAAAACAGGACATTCACGCGGACTTAAACTGCGACCACCTAAACGACGCAATGTACGTTCAGCGGCAATCATGCCCACTTCTTTTGGTAACGCTAAAAAATCCGCATTTCGCGCTACGCTGTACCAATAATCACGCTGCATATCATCGCCACGTTGCGCCAAAACAGAGCAACTTAACGAATGACGTGAACTTTGTCGCGCCTGCAAAAAGCCTAAACTATTTCCCAAAACGCTGATGCCTTTCAACGTGCTAATCGATGCACCTTCGGAATTGCTAATGTCAGCGTGATAATTTCGTGCAGCATCTTCACATTCAATTGCCATTTCAATGGCTTTTTCGGACGATAAATCCCACGGATGATACAAATCTAAATTTGTAAATTCTGTTGCCAACAAATCTACGTCAGGCAAGCCAGCACAATCATCTTCGCTGGTATAACGCGCAATGCTACACGCCGCACTAACCGTTTCTTTTATCGATGCTGGCGACAAATCCGTTGTACTTGCCGCGCCTTTTCGATGTCCAAAATATACCGTTACGCCTAAACCTTGACTGCAATGATGTTCAATGGTTTCAACTACTCCTAAACGCGCTGTGACGGATAACCCATCATCAACACTTAAACCCGCTTCTGCTGCCGTTGCACCTTGTGTTTTGGCTTCATCTAAAAGTTGTTGAACGGTATTTTTTAATTCTGCAATGCGTTCTGTATGCACAAAGAAATCCTTTTAATGTTTTGACGCGGCGGTATCAACGGCGCGAGTTTTGTTAATAAAAATGTTTTTCAAACGGTCTAATGCTGAATGCAACGTTGTATCCATCACGGTTTCATTGCCAATCGACACAATGATTCGTGTCAGTTCAGGCATTTTGTTTTTTGTTGACGCAATATAAATAGGTTGCACATACAAAATCGTATTTCCCATTGGCAAAATGACCATTCGTCCCATTTCAACCGACGAACCATTTTGATCCCACAATGTGAACTGTTCGGAAATTTCAGGATGTTGTTGTGTCAACGCTTCGATTTGCTCAGGTCCATTAACTTGCACATCTTTACCAAATTTGAAGACCGTGATATTCGGTTTGTAAGTATCTGCACAACTGGTTTTGTCCAATGTACTCGCCATACTAACCATACTTAAATTGTTACGATTAACAGGTGTCATTGGAAGGATTAACACGAATTCTTCGCTATCGTTACAATTTCCAAAATCCATCGTTTGGTAATACGCCAATACAGGTTTATCACGAACATTCGCGTGCGCCCATGTTTCAGCTTGTTCGTAAAAAAGCTCTGGGCTGGTTTGATGATACCGCGCGAACATTTGCATTTGAATGGTGTACAAATCACGCGGATAACGTAAATGTGCTTTTAATTCAGCAGGCATTTCGTTCAGCGACTTAAATAAATTGGGGTACGCACGACTGTAAGCCTTTGCAATTGAATCTGATTCATCAACCAAGTAATAATCCACATCACCATCGAACGCATCAATCACGATTTTCACAGAATTCCGAATGTAATTAAAAGGTTGCGTACCGTTTAAACTTTCATTCGTCATCTGTTTTGAAACAGGATATTTATCCGACAACGTGTAAGCATCTTGAATCCAATAAAAACGGTCTTTCGTCATAACCAAATAAGGGTCTTTATCTAAATGCAAAAACGGCGTGATTTTATGAACACGTTCGGTGATATTTCGGTAAATTTTGAGTTTGCTGTCTTTTGAAATGTTGGTGGAAAAAAACAATTTTTCATCGCCCAATTTATAAGCAAATAAGGCTTTTTTGAATGTTGAACTGAATGGAATACCGCCTTCACCATGATAAGGATTATTTTCATTCGGTTCAGTGCCTGCAATACCCACAACATTTAATTCATTTGGCACAACAGCGTAATCGTATTGTTCTTGCCCGTAATAAATATCAGGATGTTGGGTTGTTAAACCAATTTCGGAGTGCATGTTTAAATCACGCACATACCACGTCAATGGTGCATCAGCTTCTTGCGCGGCGGGCGTAATAACTGCGCCGTAACCGTGTGTATAACGTAAATGACGATTTTCCCAATTTTGGGCTTCTTTAGGTAACTTTGAAACATTGATTTCACGCGCCGAAATGTTGACTTGGCGTAAATGATCCGAGATGAAATAACGATCTTCATCCACTGTTAAAAATTTGTAATATGGACGAATTTCTTGCAGTTGTTTATAACTGAAAATAATATCTTCTTTGTCCCAAACAGGGATATTTTCAAAATGTTTTTGTGTCCCCCATGTTTCAATATCTTTTGCTGCATCGAGTTTTACTGTCATTTCAACCGTTTTAATATTTTTCAAATTATACGCATCAAGTGTTGCGTCAATGTTGTACTGCATGAACGATTTTTCAGCTTTGACAGGATTCGGATTGACTACAAAACGTTGTAACGAATTCGGAATAACTGCCAAATTAGGGGCTTGCCATACCACTAAAAATAACAACAACGAAATCCATAACGGTAAACGTTTATCGTGTTTTTCAGAATGAATAAATTGAATCGCTATCAATGCAAAAATTAAAAATGTCGCCATTGCTGCCCAAATCAATGGCAATTGATAACGAATTTCAATAAATCCAGGTCCAAAGAAAATAGGTTCATGATGAGTTGTGTAAAGCAGTGAAAAGCGTTCGAGCATAAAGCCCCAAAGCACAAATCCCACGACAAAACCAATCAACAACGTCAAATGAATTTTTGCGCCTTTGGGATAGCTTTTGTGCTGGTCGGGAATGAATGAGTGTTCAAGCCAATAAAGCAACCCTACCATCACAACAATGAGTAATGACGTAATCAACAAGCCTTGTTGAATCAATTGATAGGTTGGATACGAGAGCATATAGAAACTCACGTCGTTGCCATAAACGGGATCTGTAATACCTGAAGGACTGCCAAAAAAATATAACAGTGTCGATTCCCATTCACTATAAAACGGTGACGCAATGATTAACGCTAAAACGAATGAAATGGGGGTGTAAATTTTTACCGAACCATTCATAAAAATATCGGCAAATTTTTGAACACGGCTTTTTTCAGATGGACTTAAAGTCGTATCTATTTCTAAGCCTAAATAGCGCGAAGCCAACCAAAAATGCGTGAAAAAAATTACAAAAAATGCCAGCGTTACACCACCAGAAAGAAAATATTTGTAAAGTAGGCGTAACCAAAAATAGGATTCCATTTGCAGTGATTCATACCACCAGCGATCGACAAAAAAATCGACAAAAACAAAATGAAAGGCGACGAATAAAACCACTGCAAGGGCGAATATGCTGCCAAGCAATGCGGGTAAAAATTTCAAATTCCGCATGGTGTTTCCTTTTAAAAATAGAAAATGATTGTTGGCGTTATTCTAAATTCAAAACGTGAAAATGATGAAAATTTAACGCCGTATTGTGAATTTGAAAAAGGTGACGCAGGATTTTGTAAAAATAACCGCGCCACTTTTCATGTTGTTTGCGAATAAAGAGGCTATCGCAGAATGGTTTAAATTTTTTCGATTAAACTCGCACATTTCATACATTGCACAGAAAATGGTACAGCTTTCAAACGCTCGGCGTTAATCGATTCACCACAAGTTTGACAAACGTCATAATCGCCTGAATCAATTCGAGAAATTGCGTGTTTAATCGCTGCAATTTCAACGCGAGCTGAATTACCTAAAAAATCTTGCACGTCATTGTTTTCATTTTGTGTCGCCATTTCTTCAAAATCTTTTTCAACATCGTTATCTGTGTGGCGCACGTCATTGGTGATTTTTGTTAATCGTTCATCCAATTCTTCTAACATTGAAATTAAATTGTGGCGCACGTCATCATAATTCATCGTCATTCTATTCTCCTTTTTGTTTAAACCCGTTTAACCGCTATGAATTATAGCGTAATAAACATTTACCAATTGCGATTTCGCCGCCATAATTCCTACAATTTCACACTTTTATTTTTCATTTTGGAGACATTTCATGACTGCAATAAAACACCATTCACTGTTAATTTTAGGTTCAGGACCAGCGGGTTACACAGCGGCAATTTACGCAGCACGCGCGAATTTAAATCCTGTCATCATTACAGGAATGCAACAAGGTGGACAATTGATTACCACAACCGAAGTTGATAATTGGCCAGGCGATGTTGAAGGTGTTCAAGGACCCGATTTGATGGCTCGAATGCAACAACACGCAGAACGTTTTAACACTGAAATTATTTTTGACCACATTAACAAAACCGATTTGTCGCAACGTCCGTTCAAATTAAGCGGCGATAATGGCGAATACACTTGCGATGCGTTGATTATTGCCACAGGTGCATCAGCGCAATATCTGGGTTTAGAATCTGAAGAAGCCTTCAAAGGTCGCGGCGTGTCGGCGTGTGCAACGTGTGACGGTTTTTTTTACCGCAATAAACCTGTCGCGGTTATCGGCGGCGGCAATACAGCCGTTGAAGAAGCATTATATTTGGCAAATATCGCCTCGAAAGTTACCGTGATTCATCGCCGTGACAAATTCCGTAGCGAAAAAATCTTAGCCGACAAATTGCTTGAAAAAACCAAAAACGGCAACGTAGAAATTGAATGGTTTAGCGAACTCGACGAAGTATTAGGCGATGACATGGGCGTGACAGGCATTCGCATCAAGAACAAAGACGGCTCAACGAAAGAAATCGATGTACACGGCGTATTCATTGCGATTGGTCACACACCCAACACTGAAATTTTCGCAGGACAACTTGACATGAATCACGGTTATATCAAAGTCAAAAGTGGTATTGAAGGCAACGTAACTTCAACCAGCGTTGATGGCGTTTTTGCAGCAGGTGACGTGATGGATTCCGTTTACAAACAAGCGATTACATCGGCTGGTGCAGGTTGTATGGCAGCATTAGATGCCGAAAAATTCTTGGATAATCTTGGCTAAAATGAAACTCGTTGTTCTCGACAAAAATCATCCCACGCAACCTTTTCCACCATTACGAAATGCGTTGCGTGACCCTAATGGTTTGTTAGCAGTTGGTGGTTGTTTGTCGAGTGAACGACTACTTAACGCTTACAAACAAGGTGTTTTTCCTTGGTTCAGTCATGACGACCCTATTTTATGGTGGTCGCCAAATCCTCGCCTCGTTTTATTTCCTGAAAAATTACAAATTTCAAAACGACTCGCAAAAACGATTCGGCAAAAAAAATTTGATGTCACGACAAATCAAGCGTTTGATTCCGTAATTTCAAAATGTGCTGAATTGCGTGCTGATAAGGAAGGAACTTGGATTAGTAACGACATTCAAAATGCGTATTCAAAATTGCATCAAGAAGGCTTCGCCCATTCCTTTGAAGCGTGGCACGATGGCAAATTAGTCGGCGGTTTGTATGGCATTATATTGGGAAAAGTATTTTTCGGTGAATCAATGTTTCACACGGTTTCTGATGCCTCAAAAGTGGCTTTTGCTTATTGCGTTGAACAACTCAAAATGCACGATTTCCAACTTATCGATTGCCAAGTTCACAGCGAACATTTAGTCAGTTTGGGAGCAGAAGAAATTTCACGCGCGGCATTTGCTGATTTATTAACAGCACATTGCACCGATGAGATGGCGATAACTGCTACAATTATCTAAAATCCTCACTTAACTTTTGGACGAAAAATTTATGGATTCCCCCGTTAGTAATCAAATTTTTTCGTGGTTATGTCGATTGACCAATCATCAAGATTACCAATCATTAACACATGAATTTTTAGATATTTTGAAAGAAAATCCTAAAATTCATAAAGCAGATGGTTACGAAATTTATAATCACAAACGCAAAATTTCAGAAGGTGTCAGCATTGATGAACGTTTAATTCGGCGTTTTCCGCTAGATTTTACCAGTTTAGACGATGTACAAGATAACGAAAATGTTAGCCGTGTAGCACATAACATAGGCATTTCAACCAGTGAAATAGATAACAAAGGTTGCTGTTCTTGGGCAATTTTAACGGTTAAAGGTGGAAATGGTCCTGATCGTTCTGTTTTAGTTGAAGGCGAATTAACTAAATCGACGCTCAAAATGTTGCAAGATTTTCGGCGTATTTATCAAAATTTAGTGATTTTGCATGATGCAAAAGAGCGTGATGTTTTAACAACTTTGCCAAATCGGCAATCACTTGATTCACGCTTAATGCAGGTTTGCCAACATTATTGCGATTATCCTATTTCTGACAAAATTCTCGATAAAAGTTCATGGATTGCAATTTTGGACATCGACCATTTCAAACGCATCAATGATAATTTTGG
>CAIVBX010000055.1 GCA_903904275.1 uncultured Pseudomonadota bacterium | reverse complement strand
GAATCACAAAACTACGCCGAGTTTTGTTATCATTCAAGGCAACATTATCGCAGAATCACATTTATGACCATTCCAAAAATTGCAATTTTCACCGACGACGCTGGCTGGCACGGCAAACAATTACAACAAGAATTTAAAAAATTAGGTTACGACAGTGTTTTTACTTCATTAACAGAATGCCGTTTTGATCTTGAAAATCAAAAAGTTCCCATTTTTATTCCCGAATTTGAAAATGAATTACCTGTTGCCGCATTTGTGCGCGGTGTGGCGGGTGGTTCGTTGGAAGAAGTGATTTTATATTTGGATTTTTTGCACGCGCTGAAAATCTTAGGGATTCCTGTTTATAACGATGCTTGCGCGATTGAGCGTAGTGTTGATAAGGCAATGACCAGTTTTTTATTGCATCATGCTGGTATAAAAACACCTGAAACATGGGTGTTGCGTGACAGAGAAATTGCGTTGAAATTCGCTAAAAATGAACTTTTAAATGGTAATTTCGTAATTAGCAAACCGCTTTTTGGTTCGCAAGGTGAGGGCATTCGACGCATTGAAAAAATGACCGATTTACCTTGGATTACGGCAACGCATGGCGTTTATTATTTGCAACGTTTCATTAAATCGGCAGGAGACGGTTTTTCAGATTATCGGGTTTTTGTCATTAACGGCGAAGTCGTTGCAACGATGCGAAGACGTGGCAAATCATGGTTAAACAACGTAGCGAAAGGCGCGAGTTGTGAGCGTGTTAATCCTTCTGTTGAAATGATGAATTTAGCTATTCAAGCGACCAATTTATTGCAAATGGCGTATGCAGGTGTTGATATTCTTGAAGACCAAAACGGACATTTAAACGTAATTGAAATTAACAGCGTTCCCGCGTGGAAAGGATTGGAAAGCGTTTGTGACGTGTCGATTGCCGAATTATTGGCGCGTGATGTGATTTTCAAAATTTCAAATTCATAGCTTGTATAATTCAAGCAAATCTTTTTTTAAACTCAAAAACCAGAGAGTGTTATGGCATTGTATTGTGGCATTGTAGGCTTACCAAACGTTGGAAAATCAACGTTATTTAACGCATTAACCAAAGCAAAAATTGCAGCAGAAAATTATCCATTTTGTACGATTGACCCAAATATCGGCGTTGTACCTGTTCCAGATAAACGTCTTGATGCGTTATCAGACATTGTGAAACCTGAACGGGTTTTACCGACCACGATTGAATTTGTTGATATTGCGGGTTTAGTTGCGGGTGCGTCAAAAGGGGAAGGTTTGGGTAACAAATTTTTAGCGAATATTCGCGAAAATGATGCCATTGCTCATGTTGTACGTTGTTTTGATGATGACAATGTGATTCATGTTGCAGGAAAAATTGACCCACTTTTTGATATTGAAGTTATCAATACTGAATTAGCGTTAGCCGATATGGCTTCAGTTGAAAAAGCGTTGCTCAAATCGACAAAAATTGCGCGTACTGGCAACAAAGACGAACAAGCTAAAAAAGAGGTTTTAGAACGTATTTTCAAACAATTAGATGCGGGTGAACCTGCGAGAACGTTGGGTTTAGATGATGACGAAAAAGCATTAGTCAAAGATTTATGCTTAATCACGCTCAAACCAACAATGTACATTGCAAATGTACAAGATGATGGTTTTGAAAATAATCCGTTACTAGACAAAGTGCGTGCGTTTGCAGAAAAAGAAGGCGCGAGAGTTGTGCCGATTTGCGCGGCGATTGAAGCCGAAATTTCGCAATTAGATGACGACGAAAAACAAGAATTTTTAGATGATTTAGGCATGGAAGAAGCAGGTTTAGACCGTGTGATTCGTGCAGGTTATGAATTATTGCAATTACAAACCTATTTCACGGCTGGCGTTAAAGAAGTTCGCGCGTGGACAATTCCTGTTGGAGCAACTGCGCCGCAAGCAGCAGGTGTCATTCACAGCGATTTTGAACGTGGCTTTATTCGTGCGGAAGTAATTTCCTATCAAGATTTTGTTACATATAAGGGCGAACAAGGCGCGAAAGACGCAGGAAAATGGCGTTTAGAAGGCAAAGATTATGTTGTCAAAGATGGTGATGTGGTGCATTTCCGATTTAATGTTTAATGTTGTGAGAAATAATGAAGCAAAGTGAATTCAAAAAACGTCGTACGCAGTTAATGCAAAAAATCGGCAAAGGTAATATCGCGTTAATTGGTAGCGCAAGTGTTCGCACGCGCAATCGTGATGTTGATTATCCTTTTCGACAAGACAGTGATTTTTATTATTTAACAGGTTTCAACGAACCTGATGCGTTAGCGGTATTTATTCCTGAACGTGAACAAGGCGAATATATTTTATTTTGTCGTGAATTTGACGAAAAAAAAGCTCTTTGGGAAGGCGCACACGCAGGTTTAGAAGGCGCAACAAAACATTTTGCAGCAGATGATTCCTTTCCAATTGATGACGTAGACGAAATTTTGTCAGGAATGCTGGAAAATAAAACGAAAGTTTTTTATCCGATGGGACGCGATTCTGATTTAGATTTAAGTTTGCAAGAATGGATTCGTCACATTCGAGATAAATCACGTTCTGGCGTTCAAGCTCCTGCTGAAATGGCTTCGATTGAACCAATTTTGCATGAAATGCGCCTGTTTAAAAGCGCGGCAGAATTAGAGTTAATGCGCCAAGCGGCAACGATAACGGCTGACGCGCACGTTAAAGCGATGAAATTGTGTAAAGCAGGGCGTTTTGAATATCAAATTGAAGCCGACATTATTCATCATTTTATGAGTGAAGGTTTGCGAGCTGTGGCGTATCCGTCCATTGTCGCAAGTGGGAAAAATGCTTGCACGCTTCATTACACCGATAATCACGATAAATTAAAAAATGGTGATTTGTTGTTAATTGATGCTGGTGCAGAATGTGACCATTATGCGGCGGACATCACGCGAACGTTTCCGATTTCAGGTAAATTTAGCGAAGAACAAGCGCAACTTTATCAATTAGTTTTAGACGCGCAATTAGCCGCAATCGCGCAAATTAAACCAAATGTGCCTTGGAATGCCGCGCATGATGCGTCAGTCGAAGTCATGACAAAAGGTTTGGTGAAATTAGGTTTGTTAAAAGGCAGTGTGAAACGGTTAATTAAATCTGAAAAATACAAACAATTTTATATGCACCGTATTGGACATTGGCTTGGCATGGATGTTCACGATGTTGGCGACTACAAAGTCAACCAAGAATGGCGTGATTTAAAAGCGGGAATGGTTTTAACAATCGAACCTGGTTTGTATATTCCAGAAAATTGTAAAAGCGTTGATAAAAAATGGCGTGGCATTGGCATTCGGATTGAAGATGACGTTTTAGTCACAAAAGACGGACACGAAATTTTAACGTCAAGTGTACCTAAAACGATTGCCGAAATTGAAGCGTTAATGGTGGCGAATTAAACCGCCGCGACAAATTTTAATATCACTTCTTTCAAAAAATCTAATCGGGTAACATCCAAAATCGGTAATTCATTTGCATCAGTGACGTAAAACATATCTTCAACGCGACTGCCAATCGTTGTAATTTTCGCGCTGTGCAAATGAATGTGTTGTTGTAAAAAGGCTTGCCCAATTTTGGATAATAAACCCGCGTGGTCAGTCGTAATCAATTCAATGATCGTATAACGATTTAAGGAATCAAGATGAAATGCGATTTGCGTTGGAATTGGAAAATGTTGGGCTTGACGTGAATGGGATTGTCGATGAATGTTTTTGGTTTTTTTCACTTTATTTTGCAACAAATTTTGTCGTAACGACGAACAAATATGGACTTCCCGAAATAAATCGGCAATCGCATCGCCTGATTGTTCCAGCACCAAAAAACTGTTTAAAACATAGTTATCGAGCGTTGTAATAATTCGTGCATCTAAAATGGTTAAACCTAATTGGTCTAGCGTGGCGGTACTTAATGAAAAAATCGCACCTTCATTTTTCGCATAAATAAATACTTCCGCGCTACCGCGTTGTGTTTGTGGTCGTAGTAAAACTAATGGTAAATCGTCTTCTTTTGAGGTTGCAATTGCCATGGTATGCCATGCAATTTCATCCGCAGAATAACGTAAAAAATAATCGTCACTAACGTGTTGCCAAGCGAAATCAATTGCTATTTCGGTCATACCCAATTTCAGCAATTCGGTTTTTGCTTCTTGTTTGTTTTCGCTTAATCGTTCCGATAATGCGATAGGATTTGGCAAACCTGTCCGAATCATATTATGTGTTTCAGAATACAGTTCTTTTAATAACGCATCTTTCCACGAATTCCACAATTCAGGATTGGTTGCGCGAATATCTGCAACTGTCAACAAATACAAATAATTCAAATACTCAATGCTCATCACTTGTTGAGCAAATTTATGAATCACATCGGGGTCGCTAATATCTTTGCGTTGCGCGGTGGTGGACATGACTAAATGATTGCGAACTAACCACGCGACTAAATTGGTGTCATGATTTGAAATGTCGTGCTGAGAACAAAATTCACGCACCATGTTTTCACCTAAAACCGAATGGTCGCCGTTTTGACCTTTCGCAATATCATGAAATAACGCGGCTAAATAAAGTAATTCAGGTTTTTCAATATGTTGAAAAACGGCTGTGCAAAATGGAAATTCTGCATCGTGTTTATCGATGGTAAAACGGCGTAAATTTCGGACGACAAAAAGTGTATGTTCATCAACCGTGTAAATGTGAAATAAATCATATTGCATTCGCGCCACGATGTTTGCGAATGCAGGAATATATGCCGCTAGAATGCCATAACGATTCATGCGCCGAAGTTGATTTGTAATGCCTTTGGGTTGCCGTAAGGCTTCAATAAACAAATAATTTGCCGCTTTATTTTTGCGAAAATCATCGTCAATTAAATATAAATTTTTACGAATTAAACGTAATGTCGTCGCGCGAACGCCTTTAATTTCTTCATGTTGTTCAAGAATCAAAAATAATTCTAATAACGCCAACGGATTATGTTCAAAAACGTGTGCGTTACGCGCTTCTAAATAACCGTTAATTACGCCAAAATTGTCGTTTAGCAATTGCACTTCATTATTTTCACGCGGAATAAATCGTTCATCAAAAAGTTGTAACAACATTTCATTCAAATGTTCTAAACCTAAAACCGTTTTGAAATAAAACTGCATAAATTGTTCAACATCTTGGTTATAACTTTGATTATCACAACTGAAACCAAATTGTGCCGCAAGGTCGCGTTGATAATCGAAAATTAAACGGTCTTCAGCGCGATTTGTCAGCAAATGCAGCGCGTAACGAATTCGCCAAAGTATGCTCAACAATGCGACTAATTCTGCATATTCTTCTTCGGGTAAAAAGCCGTATTTAATTAACTCTTTCAGCGTTTGCGCGTTGTAATGACGTTTAAAAACCCATGCAATGACTTGTCTATCCCGCAATCCACCAGGGCATTCTTTGACGTTTGGTTCTAAGTTGTAAGCAGTATCATGAAATTTTGCGTAACGCGCTTGTTGTTCAGCCATTTTTGCGGCAAAAAATTTGTCGGATGCCCAAATTTTATCGGGGGAAATTTCATTTTTGAGTGTTTTTAACAGCGTCACATTGCCACAAATTTGTCGAATTTCAAGCAAACTGGTCATAATCGTTTGGTCATTTGTCGCTACTTCGACACATTGCGAAACACTCCGCACGCTGTAACCTAATTTCAAACCAATATCCCAAAGAAAGGTGAAAAACTGACCTAAATTTTCTTGATAATCGGTGCAATCTTCGACGGGCAAAATCACTAAAATATCAATGTCGGAATAGGGAAACATTTCTTGTCGCCCATAACCACCCACCGCGCACAATGTGACGGCTTTTGATTGTTCAGCTAAAAAATGCTGAAAACACACACTCAAAACGCTATCGATAAAATCCGATTTTTCACGCAATAATTTTGAAACGGACAATTTCGGATTAAATTTTTCCCGCAATTTCAGTTCATGATTTTTAAGCAATGATTTAAAAGTGGCTAAAACATTGTCGGATTCAAATAGCGTTGCGTTTAAGAGTGTATTCATGAAATTTCAGTTTTTAAATTGGAGTTTTACTCATCATTTGAATCAATAATATAACCAACACCACGAACGGTGCGAATAATTTCAGCATCTAATTTTTTTCGTAAATGGTGAATGTGTACTTCGACAGTGTTACTTTCAACATCGGAATTCCATGAATACAAACTTTCTTCTAATCGAGCGCGTGAAATAACGCGCCCGATATTGCTCATTAAAAAACTCAAAATCTCGAATTCTTTTTGTGACAATTCAATTTTTTCACCGTTAAATGTCACTTGATGTGAGGCGGGATCGAGTGAAATCCCTTTGTGTTCAATGGTTGGTGTGCCGCGCCCTTCATTTCGTCGCGCTAATGCTCGCAAACGCGCACAAACTTCATTTAAATCAAATGGTTTAATCACAAAATCATCCGCGCCGCTGTCTAATCCTAAAATGCGGTCTGGAATGGTGTCTTTTGCGGTTAAAACCAAAACAGGTGTTTCATTTTTTCGACTTCGTAAGGCTTTTAAAATGCTGATTCCGTCCATGTCAGGTAAATTTAAATCTAAAACAACTAATTCATAACAATTCAATTTCAAGGCTTCATCGGCTAATTTTCCGTTTTTTAACCAATCAACGGCGTAACCTTCCATTTTTAAGCCAGCGACCAAACCATCACCTAAAATTTCATCATCTTCAACCAATAAAAGCCGCATAAATCCTCGTTATTTTTTTGTGCTACACTCAAATCATTCTAAACCTACTATGAATCCACGGAGTATTTTTTGTGAAACAAGTCGCGTCATTACAATATGGTGTCATTTTTAAAAAAGCGTTTTCACAAATCGATGTTTTCAAAGCCTTTGTAAAAGACATCATTGGCATCGATTTAGAAATCGATAAGGTGGAAACAGAAAAATCCTTTGAACAACGGATTGGCAATATCAAAGTCGAATTTGATTTGTACGCCGAAGATTTAAAAAATCGCGTGATTGTTGAAATTCAACATCAAAATGGTAGCGATTATTACGACCGTTTTTTACATTGCGTGGCGTTGCTCGAACAAGCCGCGAATTATCGGAATTACAAACCGAATTTAACCGTTTATACGATTGTGGTTTTAACCTCTGCTGATAATCACAAAACCGATGTCGCGGTGATTGATTTTGACCCAAAAGACCGTTATGGCAATCCATTAAACGAAATCAAACACAAAGTCATTTATCTTGCCGTGAAATATGTTGATGAAAATACACCTGAAATGTACCGCGAATGGTTAAGCGCAATTAAAGAAAGTTTGACCGAACAAATCGAGGAAACTAATTATCATCGTCCTGAAT
>CAIVBX010000054.1 GCA_903904275.1 uncultured Pseudomonadota bacterium | reverse complement strand
CGTGCGACATCTTTTAGATAAACAACTTCACCGTTTGTACTTTGTTTAACGACGATATTGGCAAATTGCTCAGGTTCTAACAAACGTCCTTGCGTGGTGACGGTATATTGAAAATCTGTCTGTGTTGAGGTCGGTGGTTGTCCGATAACACCAGCCGCGACTTGTATATTTTGTTCGCGTACTGCGTTGACAACTTCGCTGGCGGTAAGATTTTGTGCGGCAATTTTTTCAGGATTTAGCCATAAGCGCATACTGTAATCTTGCCCACCGAGCAGTGCAATTTCACCTACACCTGGCAAACGTGATAAAGCATCTTTGATTTGCAACAACGCATAATTATTCAAATACACGCTGTCATAACTTTTGTCAGGCGAAATCAAACCGATAACTAAACTTAAATCGGGACTGCGTTTTTTAACACTAATCCCATTGCGTCTAACTTCTTCGGGCAATTTTGGGTCGGCGAGCGCAACGCGGTTTTGCACCAAAACTTGTGCTTTATCAAGATTCGTTCCTGGTTTAAACGTGACCGTCAACGACATATTGCCGTTATTGGTTGATTGCGAAGACATATACAGCATATCTTCCACGCCGTTGACTTCTTGTTCAATTGGCGTGGCGACAGTTTCAGCAATGACTTTAGAATTCGCGCCAGGATAAATGGCACTGACTTGAATCGTCGGCGGGGCAATTTCAGGATATTGAGCAATAGGTAATTTAAGCAGAGATAAACCACCTACCAACACAATCATAATTGACAGCACCGCCGCGAAAATTGGACGGTCAATAAAAAAACGGATGAAATTATTCACAATTAACTACTCCGCCGATGGGGTAAGCGTGATTTTTTCAGGCTCAACGACACTGTTAGGGCGCAATTTTTGTAAGCCTTCAATTACCACCCATTCGTCTGCTTTTAAACCTTCGCTAATCACGCGCAAATCACCTATTTTTTTACCCACAATGATTTTACGTTGCGTCACTTTTTTATCTGAATCCATCACCCAAATGATGCGATTTGCTTGGTCTGAACAGATAGCGCGATCAGGTAATAATAAACCGTCATAAGGTGCGCCGCCGCGTAGACGCATACGAGCAAAAAAACCTGGACTAAGTAATTCATCGTTATTTGCAAATACACCACGCAAACTGACTGTACCTGTAACAGGATTTTCTGTTGGCGCGACATAATCCACATGACCTGAATGCGGGAAATTTTTCTCATCGCTTAATGCTAATTCGACTTTTGTACCGTCGAGATTGCGACCTTGTTTTTGTGCTTCACGTCGATAGCTTAAAATCGCGCGTTCATCAACATCAACCGTTACATACACGGGATTTGTTGAAACAATTGTGGCTAACTTTGTCGCATCACCGCCGCTACCATTCACTAAATTACCAGCCGTAATCAATTCGCGGCTAATTCGTCCGTTAATTGGGGCGCGTACTTCGGTAAATTCAAGATTTAATTTCGCACTCGCCACTTGTGCTGTCGCCGAATCAACTACCGCCGTCGCGCCACGCAAACCTTTATTTCGTGCGTCATATTCTTCGACTGAAATCGCTTTGGCTTTCAATAAATTTTCAGCGCGGGTTAATTCATTTTTTGCTAGTTCTTGTTTTGATTTGGCTTGTTCTAATTCAGCTATTGCATAATTCAATTGCGTTTTAAACGGTTTTTGGTCGATGACAAATAACAAATCGCCTTTTTTAACGGTTGCGCCCGCCGAGAAATTTACTTTTTCTAAATACCCATTAACTCTCGCGCGAATATCTACCGTATTTACCGCCTCAATTCGCCCAGTGAATTCATCCCATTCTGTTATTTTCTGACTTAATGGTTGAGCAATTTTTACCTTAGCGGGAGGCGGTGAAGGTAGTTGAACTGGCGTTGTTGGCGAATTTTGAGATTTATCGCAACCGCTTAGTAACAACAAAAACAACGTGAGCAAAATCGTAAATTTTTTCATTTTATAAATGCCTAATTTTAGGGCGAAATAAACGGTAATAAGTATTACCATTTAGTCTAGGTTATCATTATTATTTGAGTCAATGGATTTTTTTGAGTGGAACTTAATGATTAAATGTGGACGACCAGCAAAAGGAAATGAATTATTAAGTCGTGATCGTTTGTTAGATGCAGCGTTAGAATTATTTTTGGAACACGGTTATGGTAATTTAAGTATGGAAACGATTGCTCGCCATGCACGGGTTTCTATGCGAACTATTTACAGTCAATTTGGCGGTAAAGCAGGATTGTTTGGTGCATTGATACGACGATGCAGTGACCAATTTATGATTGATTTATCGCACGAAGAATCTCCAGAAAAAGCCTTAAATTTATTTGCACAGAAATATATATATTTAATTACCCGCCCTGATGCTGTGCGAATTCGAGCCATTTTAATTGGCGAATCACCGCGTTTTCCTGATCTTGCTACAGAGTTTTATGAGCAAGGTGTTAAGCGAAATTTGGAAAATTTGGCACAATTTTTTACCACGCAGCAACGTGCAGGACATTTTGTTGAATTGGATGCGTATTTTTTAGCGGAACAACTTATTAGTACATTGCGAGGCGAACGTTTGCAACAACTACAATTAGGGCTTGCAACGACACCAGATGAACAGCAAATTAAAATTTGGGTACAGCAGGCAATACATTTATTTTTGCATGGAGTGAGTTTAAAAAAATATCATTGAAATTCATAAAGTTTCTGACTATGGCATATTGTTGATATGTCATAAGCTCAAATTTTCTTTCTTGTTGCATCCTAATTCTTGGTTTAGCATTATGATTGATAATTTCAACTAGCATTTTGAGAGTTTTTTATGGTTTTAGCTTCTATTCATATATTGGTGTACACAGCGTTATTTTTTATAATTGGCATGGTTAAACCTAAATGGGCATTGTTTTTTCTGAACAAACCTACACGATTTTTAGTGTCATCGATTGCATTAGTCGCTTTTATGGTTGGTGCAACGATTTATGGAGAAGGTCATAAAGAAGAGCTTTTATTAGCTAAAGAAGCTGAAAAATCATCACATACTTCAGAATTTCCAGAAGTTAAATAATTTTAATAGTCCTAAGGAGTTTAACAATGCAATTTAAATATGCTATTCAAACATTTTTAGCTGTTGTGGCATTAAGTACAAGTGCTATTAGTTACGGTTATTCTGCTGGTGAAGTAGAGGAAACTTGTAAAAAACCACAGGTTCGTGAATTTAGTCTGCCCATTTACCAAGAACCTGAAAAAACTGAAGTGCCAGTAGAATCTGAGTTTTCTTTTAAATTATCAGAATGGACTGATCCAGCAACAATTAAACTCACAATGAAAGAGCAGGCGGTGCCATTTTCAGTCGAAAGTAACAGTAGTTTTCACAAAGTGACTGCGAAAATTCCAGCAGAATATACAGGAAAATATGTACGTATCAATTTGTTTTCAAAAGCAATTTTAGGCTGTTATGACCGTGAAGGGTGGTTGATTAAGGTTGCTGATAAATAATTTATTAAAAATAATTTTAAAAAACTTTTGACAAACTAAAAAAAATCGCTATAATTTTAAAACTCAGCTACGGCAACGCAGCTAAAGCGAAAAACAAAAGCTCTTTAAAAACTTAAATCAAAATAATTTGTGTGGGCGCTTGTGGTGTTATCGAGTGACAAGAACAAACGCGGCAATTTTTAAATTGTCAGTTGATTCTAATCGAGACCAAATTGGTAACTAATTTTATATAGTTACAAAACTGATTTAAACTGAAGAGTTTGATCATGGCTCAGATTGAACGCTGGCG
>CAIVBX010000053.1 GCA_903904275.1 uncultured Pseudomonadota bacterium | reverse complement strand
CTTGTGTTTCGGTATTCGTTTTAGTTTTCTTTTTTTGCTTTCCTTCAGTTGCAAGCAATTTTTCTTTGAATTCAAATGTTAAACTTGCAACTTTCCGTCCTATTTTTTCTTGTATCCATGATACGTTGTAATTTGAATGCACGTTTATATCTTTCACAGCAGGATCAATAACGTATTTTTTTAAATCTTTGATGGCAGAATAATTATTTTCAATGTCGAACTGTCTTTTTAACCAGTCGATTTCGATAGTACGAGCACCTGTTGTTCGCCATTGCGTCAATAATTCATATAAACGAATTCCGTAAATTGAAGTCATATTGCCAATATTTTTTAAATCATAACGGGTAAATTGTCCTTTTAATTCACTTAGATACGGCAGCATTTTTTTAGAAAAGCACAAAATAATTTTGCCTTCATCTGTTATATATTCAATTGAACTAATCCAGCGCATTTTGAGCCGTTTAACACGAGGTTTTTCTGGGTATGGATATCAATCACAACGTAACGATTAAACAGACTTTCAGTTACTTCAGTGAGAGCGTGATAAGCACGATCTTCAGAAACTGAAAATAACATAGAAAAATCTTTCGTGGATGAATTCAAATTCATCAGTGGTTAGCAATGCCTCTGATGAGTGAACCTGTGCAATGCAGGCTAAAACGACACGCTGCTCATTAAGACTTAATTTGTATCCTGCTTCAATGATTTGGTTGCCTTTATAAACCGTTAAATTAGAACTTGTGTTATTCATAATTTTTATTCGTGATGCTGTAAAATTATGGTCATTTTCGCACATTAAGGGATATAAAAAAATAAACTCCTTTAATACTGCGGATTTCTCCCTTAATAAAACCAACATTTTAAAAAAAATAATACTTTTAAATTCAATAAGTTAATTTTTATTATATCAGGGATAATTGATAAATTACTTTTATTTTAAATAGATGGGCATGTAAAATACCACACTAAATTTTAACTGCGGATTTCTCCCTTAATCAGCTTTTTATATTATAAAAATCAAATATTTATATGGTGTTGATAGAGGGAAAATCGCCAGTAGAAGTCACGCACAATTTAGGGAAACCAGTAGGGCTGTTGTATAAATGGATTCGCAAATATAAAGGCATTGATTCAAAAGAAAAATCAAACGATTTACAAGAAGAAGTCAAACAGCTAAAAAATGAAATCCAAGAGTTGAAAAAACAATTGGCCACCCTCTGTGCAATATCGAGAAATTCTAAAAAAGGCGGCGGCGTACTTCGCGGCACAAACGTTGTAAAGTACCCCTGGATTGAAGAACAGAAAAAATGTAACGAAAATTCAATATTGCCGTGATGTGCGAGGCGTTAGAGGTGAACCGAAGTGGTTATTATACCTACAAAAATACCCCCGCATCGATACTAAAAACTTAAAGACGAACGTTTATAACTGCACTAATCGTAAAATCGTTCAACGACAGCAATCGCACTTATGGGACAGAGCGAATTCAAAAGGATTTATGTGATTGGGATGAAAAAGTCAGTCGCCGAATAATAAAAAGATTGATGAATCAAGCGGGGGTTGGTTTGTAAAACGGTCAAAAAATTTAAAGCGACTACGAATTCAAAACATAATGAGGCGATTTCACCTAACTTATTGAATCGTCACTTCAAAGTTGATGCACCAAACCAAGTTTGGGTGGGTGATATTACTTATATTTGGACGGATATGGGCTGGTTATATTTAGCAACGGTGATCGATTTATTTTCACGCAAAGTCGTGGGCTGGTCGATGGCAGATTGCATGAAAACACCGCTAGTGAACGATGCCATGCAAATGGCAATTTGGCAGCTAAAACTGCCTAAAGGGCTGATTTGGCATACGGATCGTGGCAGTCAATACGCTTCAAAAAAACATCGTGCTTTACTCAAAACTCATAAAATTCAACAAAGTATGAGCCGTAAAGGCAATTGCTGGGATAACGCGGTGGCTAAGAGCTTTTTCCACACCTTGAAAACGGAATTGGTGTTTCATGAACGCTACAAAACTAGAGAACAAGCTCATACTTCTATCTTCGAGTACATTGAAGTTTTCTATAATCGTAAACGTCGTCATTCCACTAACGGTATGATGTCACCCGCTAACTTCGAAACTTTTCGAAAAGTGGCTTAACTTTTGTGTCCTGATTACTGTTGACGGATCAGACGGATAACAATTTTTGATGTGCAGTTTTCAGTTAATTCTTTAACAAAATCTTGATAATTTTCTTCGTATTCAAAGTTCGTGTACTGAAGTAGAGTGAAGAAGTCTTTGTTTTTCAGCGTAACAACTGCATCGTCTTGAAGCCCAAATAGCGAACTGTTGCTTTCTTCAATCGGAACAATCGGATTTTCGAGTAATGCTAAAACCTTTTTTCTTGTACTAGCTTGCATATTAGCGACGGCTGCTAAACCATCGGCAATAAGGAGTGTTACACAAAGCAAACAATTCGTAGCGTTTTTCAAGATTAACAAACCATTCTTTGCTGTCAAATTGAGCAACAGCATCGTATTTGGCAAGTGAGAATTCGCTTGGTATTTTGGTTAATTTTTTCATGTTATTCGTCTGAGGATGTACGTATTAGGAAAACTGACGCAGCAACTAATTGGGAGTTCCGCGCCTGGAGAGCTTTTACAGCATAAGAGATTTTTCCATTGTATCGTTTAGGACGGCTCTCTTGTGTTCAGTCCCTAGATGAGCATAGCAATCAGTGCTTGCAAGGCTTTTATGACCTAAAATTCTGCTATTTCTTTTAATGTCCTGCCATCTCGCGCCAATGTTGAAGCCGTATCGTGCCGCAAATCATGCCAACGAAATTTTGTGATATTAGCGGTTTTTAAGCAATTCGCCCATTGCTTTTTATATTCCATCGTCTTTTCTGGATTAGTCGTCGAGGGAAATAATAAGCCACTGCCCACAGCGCGATATTTTTTCAGCTCGCTGAGGGTTATGTTAGGAATGGGGGGGGGGCGCGGTTGTCCATTTTTTGTATCCGACAAAAGTGCTAATCCTTTGTCGAAATCAATATCACACCATCTCAATCGCTCCAGCTCACCTTTTCTCATGCCTGTTGTGAGTGCCATCAGAACTTTGATGTAAAACTTACCACCTATCCCTTGAGCCGCACGAATTAACCTTGATTTTTCATCGTCGGATAAATAACGCACAATTTTGTTATCGAGCTTGAGTGAGCGAACTTTTTTGCAGGAATTTTCATCGATGTATTGCTCTGATACTAAATCATCTTCTTGTTGCAAGCAGGCATAGTCCATTACTGCGGATAATACGGCAAGATGTTTGTTGTAGGTTGCAGGAGCTTTGGCGCGTTTGAGTTTGAGCTTTTCGCGGATTAAATCAGGTGTGATGTCGTTGAGTAGGATTTGTGAGAGCTGATTCGTCCAGCATGTGACTAATCGAGCGCGATCATGATCTTTTCCATGACCACCATGACATATACTCGTCTGCAAGACGACTAAAAGTATGAATGCCTTTAGCTTCGTATTCTTGGTATTCAATGACGGCACGATTACCCCAAGTACGGACATCTTGTTTGCGTCGGAAGGTTTTAGTTTTGAAATCTTTACCAGATTTGGTAAGAACTGAACGGTAACGTGATTCGCCGTTTTTTAAAACGGTTTTACGAATGTAAAAATTTAACATTTGTGTACCTCGAATAAAGGTAAAAACTAAACTACCGTGAAAATCACTGTAGTTGACCTTTAGTACACAATTACTAAGATTCTCTTTTCCTTGAAAATCTCTTTAAATTCAAATAGTTAATTGTTTGTCGAGCGCGATTCGAACGCGCGACCATCGCATTGAACTGGTAGAAACCGTATTGAAGGCAAGCAAATCAGCACAGGGCTTTCAACGCGCAACATTGTACTGGATACGTCAGAAAAGGGGATATTTGATTTTGGGCTATGAATCATTTGAGGCGTTTGGACTTAAAGAATTTGGGTTAGAGAAATCCAGTTTGTACGATTTGGCAAATGCTCACCGTGTTGAATCCGTTTTGAGAAATTCCAGCATGCTGGAAAAAGAATTGCCGCTAAGACAAACAAACCAACTCAACAAATTATCGGACACTGACATTCCATAGGCATATCAACTGGCAAATGACAAGGCGATTGAAGACGGCAAGAAGTTAAGCGCGAAACACGTTGAGCAAGCCGTCAAAGAATTGCAGGAAAAAAACAAATCACTTCAAGGTCAGCTTGAATGCGTCCAAACTATGTACAGCGAATCGAGTAAGCAACGTAATGAATTACGCGATAACCAACAGCAAATCATTGATGCCAAAGCCAGTGAAGAACGCGCGAAATTGATACTCGAAAACCAAGATGCGATTGCCCAGGCAAAACGTGAGGCTGAAAACGCGCAAAGCGAACTCGAACGGCTCAAAAAAGAGCAAGCCAAAGCGATTTCAGAGGGCGTAAGGCGTGAATTATCAGCAATGCAAAACGAAATTGAAAAAAAGCAGTATCAAATCGAAATGCACAATCGTGATATTGAGAAATTGCGAGAAGTTGAAATGTCGCTTGAACGCGAAGTCGGCTACTTGCAAACACACAAAAAATCCATCGAGCGCATCAAAGACAACTTGTCATTTTTAACCGTGAGCTTTTCCGATGCATTCGACACCAAGACCCTACCACCTGAAACCGTCAATGATTGGCAATCGATAAAAGATGCGCTGTTAATGCTACAAATCGAGTTACACGGTTTTATCAATCAAAATTCCGCCATTGATGGCGCGGTATTGCTCAATTAGTGAGCGGATATGATTGAATTAAGACCTTACCAACACGGTGCAATTGGCAATTTACGGGCAGTAATCGCAGGCTGACAGAAACGGGTGTTATTACAGGCGGTGACAGGGG
>CAIVBX010000052.1 GCA_903904275.1 uncultured Pseudomonadota bacterium | reverse complement strand
GCGTGGAATAATCCTAAACAAACTCTCGATTCTGTGTCTGATGTGGCGGTAAATGTATTTTCACAAATTAAAAATGTTACGTCACAAAGTGCTGAAGCCTTAGTTGATTTGGGAAATATTTTTGTTATTCAACCTGTAGAAACAGCGCAAGCTCTCTACAGAAACGCATTATCTGCAACGGTCGATACTTATTTTGATTTAGTTTCCATGTTGCTCATTAGTGTTTGATATTTTTTGAAGAATTGGAATTGATAGTAATCGCCTCGCTATTTTTCCAATAAATAATTTTATGAGGCGAATTTTTTTGGAGATTTAAGATGGAAAAATTGACTGCATTATCGTTTAGCATTGCGCTTTTAAGTGGTGTTGCTACATTTTTAGCGGTAGGTCCGTTAAGAGGATTATTTTTAATTTGGGCCGCGACAATTGCATGGGCAGCTTACTTTTTTCTCGGTGCAGACAAAGTAGCATTAAAAAGCGTGATTACTTGTGGCACTTTCGGTGTATTTATGGCGTGGTTAGGTGCGATTCAAATCACCAACATTGCGCCTGATGCCGCTTTAGGTTTTCCATTGATGGCATCAATTGCTGTAACGGTTACGGTTTTGGTAACGTGTTTAGCCGCTAACATTCCACAACTTTCGTGCATTCCTGCGAGCGTGTTGGGTTATTCAGCGACGTTCGCTTATTTATTACAAACTCCTGAAATGTTGAATAAAGCGGTTTTATTCAATATCTCTTTGAATAATCCATTGTTACTCGTACCTATTTCCATTGTGATTGGCGCGTATTTTGGTCAAACATCGGCAAAATTTGCAGCGAAATTAACCCGAGAATAATTCATTCCATCACGTTGCCATTTGTTCCTATTTCAATTTAGAACAAATGGCAATGTTCACCACTTTTTGTAAATCCAAACTTTATGATAGATAGCAAATTACTTTCAAAACTCGTTCTTGAGCTTGATAAATGTGTGCCTCAAGATGAGCATTTAAATTATAACGGATTAAGCGGTTTTTTTTACGCGCTTGCAATCACGCCAGCGATTATTCCGCCTGAAGATTGGATGGCAGAATTATTTTATGGCGAGCGTCCAGAATTAACAGGAAAACAATCGAAAGAGCTTAAAAAAGCGGTTGTAGCTGTTGTGAAGGCGAGCAACAGGGCGTTGCTAAAAAACGAATTGAAATTTCCTTATGATTTTTCGGTTCTTGATGATGCAATGCTTGATAACGTTTGGCATTGGAGTGCGGGATTTTTGCAAGGTTTGTATTTGCGTTTAGCGTTTTGGAAAAGCGGCATTATTGCAAATGAAACCCAGCAAATGTCCGATGTTGTTGCCAACAGCGTGGATATTATTTTTGCGTTAGTTTGAAGGAAATGTGACAATTTTGGAAAATCTTGAGCAGCTCAAATCTCAAATTAAACAAGCGGGCAAAGAGCCAACAGATGAGTTAATTTTGGCAACATTGCTACAAACTTTACCCGAAGCATTTGACTGTATTCGTCTTTTTGCAGCCAGTATGTCTATACGACTGCAAGAAAGACAGCAAGAAAAGTAAAGCGGAGCGTTATTTTAAATCCGTAATTTTTCCGTCGTCGTCAAAAAAAACAGTGACATTTTGTTGGTTGCGAAACTGTTGTATTTTCTCTTTTTCAACTTGATAAAACACCGCAATCTCATCATCAGATACGGTTTTTTTCACGGGTTTTAATATCAAACGACGACGTAATTTCCGTAAAATAATCCACATCAGCCAACAAATACCAATCACAGCCAACGTATAAACGTAAATTTGCAGTAAATCTAATAGGCTTTTGTAACCGCCAAACCAGCGCATTTCGTTAATTACAGAAAAATCTCCACGCACCCAGTTAATCACGGTGATAATCGGATAAAGCAAATAGCCCCACATCACCCAACAAACAATAATGACAGCCAAGCTGTTCAAGCGTTTTGGCAAACTTTGTAAATTTGGAACGTTAATAATGTATTGTTTCATATTTGTTTTAAGTTGAATTCGCGTTAAATCCGTTTCTTTTGTTCTATTTTAGTGTATTTGAGGCAAAATTCAGAGGGCGGTTTTTTGTTAATAATGTGTGTAAAATTGCAACACTGTTTTTCACACTTTATTTTGTAAGGCACAATTCATGCGTAGAGTCATTTTTAATCAAAAAGGCGGCGTGGGAAAATCCACAATTACTTGTAATTTAGCCGCAATCAGCGCAATCGAAGGCAAACGTACGCTTGTGATTGATTTAGATGTACAAGGCAATTCGACACAGTATTTACTTGGACAAAAAGTTACCGATAGCGACAAAACGATTGTTCATTTCTTCAAAGAAACATTAAGTGTTTCTTTTTTTGGTGGCAGTAAAGGTGGTTCAGGTTTAGAAAATGCAATTCACGCCACGCCATTCCCTAATTTATTCGTTTTGCCATCACATCCAGAACTTGAACCATTGCAAGGGCGTTTGGAATCACGTTACAAAATTTTTAAACTCAAAGAAGCACTTGAAAAATTAGACGGTTTTGACGAAATTTACATGGACACGCCGCCGATTTTGAATTTTTACAGTCAATCCGCGTTAATCGCAGCGAATAAATGTTTGATTCCGTTTGATTGCGATAGTTTTGCACGAGAAGCTCTTTATTTGTTGATGAACGCGCTTACTGAAGTGAAAGCTGACCATAATCAAGATTTAGAAATTGAAGGCATCATCGTGAATCAATTTCAAAAACAAGCAAATTTGCCGCGTCAATTAGTGAATGAATTGATTGCCGAAGGCTTGCCTGTTTTAGCTTCAATGCTCTCAAGTTCTGTGAAAGTGCGCGAATCACATTCTGAATCCAAACCGCTTGTGCATTACGTTCCAGTTCATAAATTAACCGACGAATTCCGTGCGCTTCATGCTGAAATTCACAGCCGTTAAGCGTTATTGGCTTCCGATTTTATCGGGTATTTTTATCGGCACAAGCTACATTCCGTTTCCACCTTGGGCAGCATTATTTGGATTTGTGCCGTTATGGATTTTTTGGCAACAGCAAACCAATTTGAAGTCCGTTATTTTTGGTGGTGTGACCACAGCGTTTATTTTTACGCTGATTGGTTTTAATTGGATGACGTATTTATTGCATGAATTCGCAGGATTGCCTTGGGTTGTCGCCGCTACTGGTATGATTATTTACGCGCTAGTTGCTCATTCGTTTGTGGCGATTGCTGGCGCGGCTTGGTTTTTATTGAAACAAAAATTTAATTGTTCGCAAACATTGTCGCTGTTTTTGATGGCGATAATTACGATTATAAGCGAAGCCTATTCGTTCACTTTATTTGATTGGAATTTTGGTTATTCGTGGTTTGGTTCTCAAATTCCATTTTATCAACTCGCAGAAATTGTGGGTTTTAGCGGTTTAAGTGCCATTACGTTAGCGTTTAATTTACCGATTTATTTGGCATGGCAATGGCGAAATGAATTAAAAGGAAAAATGATTTTTGGTTCAGTCATTGGCGTTTTTGCATTGTTAAATGTGATTGGTTTGATGTTGGAAGCGCGTTTGCCCAAAACGGATTCAGAATTCAACGTTTTAATGGTGCAAGGCAACGTCGGCAGCATGGAAAAAATGGCGGCTGAATCAGGGGATGGTTATGGACAATCGATTTTAAATCGTTATTTGTCGTTGACACATAACGCACTTGAAAAACATAAAGATGAAAAAATTGATTTTGTGTTTTGGGCTGAATCAGCATTTCCAACATTTTTAGGTGAAAATTTAACGCCACAAAATGATTATCCGCGCCAATTGCGTAAGTTTTTAACACAACATAATGTGCCGCTTATAACGGGGGCTTATGGAGTGAAATTTCCTGAAAAATTACTAACTAATTCGTTATTTTTGTTGAATGAAAAAGGGGATGTTATTCCACCGCATTACAGCAAAACGATTTTATTGGCGTTTGGCGAATACATTCCGTTTGAAGAGTTTTTTCCACAAATTCGGCATTTTTTGCCACCAATTGGACATTTTGCAAAAGGGCAGGGCGCAACTACGTTGTTTAATTTGAACGGTTTGAAACTCGCACCACAGATTTGTTACGAAGGATTATTTGCTTATTTTTCGCGAGATTTAGCGAATTTGGGCGCGGACGTGATTGTGAATGTAACTAACGATTCGTGGTACGGAACGTGGCAACAACCGTATCAGCATTTTTATATGACGTTGGCGCGGGGTGTTGAATTTCGCCGACCTGTTTTGCGTGTAACAAACACAGGAATTTCATCGGTCAGTTTAGCGTCAGGCAAAATTTTGCAACGATCACCGATTCACGAACAATGGGCGGATGTTTATCATGTGCCGTATGTGAAAAATCCATCACCCACGTTTTACCAGCAACATTTTTATTTATTGCCGATTATGTTGTGGATTACGTTTATTAGCTTGATAATTTTGGCGTGGCAACGTCGCCCAAAATAAAATAATTTTTTAATTTTTACGAGATTTGAAATGAGCCAAAAAATACGAAAAGCCGTTTTCCCTGTCGCAGGTTTAGGAACCCGTTTTTTACCTGCAACAAAAGCTAGTCCAAAAGAAATGTTACCAATTGTAGATAAACCATTGATTCAATACGCGGTGGAAGAAGCCGTTGCTGCTGGCGTTGATACGATGATTTTTATTACGGGACGTAGCAAAAATGCGATTGTTGACCATTTCGATAAAGCCTACGAACTTGAAAATGAGTTAATGATTCGCGGCAAAATCGAAACCTTGCAAATGATTCGTCAGATGATGCCGTCAAATGTGACATTTATTTTTATTCGTCAAGCCGAAGCATTAGGTTTAGGTCATGCGGTAAATTGTGCAAAACGGGCGATAGGTGATGAACCGTTTGCGGTTATTTTGGCGGACGATTTAATTGTAAATGGTGAAAATAGCGGTTGTTTAACGCAAATGGTCGCGCAATATCACAAAAATCAATGCAGTATTTTAGGTGTTGAACGTATCGACCCGAACGAAACAGACAAATACGGGATTGTGCAAACTAAAGAAATGACTCCAACGTTGGGGCAAGTGGATTTAATTGTTGAAAAACCTGCGCCTGACCGAGCACCATCAAATTTAGCGGTGGTTGGACGTTATATTTTAACGCCAGCGATTTTCAAAAAAATTGAAGAAACGGGCAAAGGCGCAGGCGGTGAATTTCAATTAACCGATGCGATTGCTGCGTTGATGCTTGACCAAAATGTATTTGCGTATGAATTTGAAGGCAAACGTTACGATTGCGGTTCAAAACTCGGTTATTTGCAAGCCAGCGTTGAAGAAGCCTTGATTCATCCTGAATTGAAAGAAGATTTTTTGGCGTATTTGAAAAATTTTGTAGCAAATTTGCCTGAATAAAAAAGGGAGCGCGAAATGACGAAAAAAATTCCTTTAATTAGCGTTCTAATTTTCGCGCTACTTTTGACAGGCTGTGTTTATTGGTTGCGAGCATTTCAGGTTTATCAACAAATGGATGAATTTGACAAAAACTTTGCAATTGTTGTGACAGATGAATTTACGTTGCAATTCAAAGACCCGATTATGTACAGCAAAGATTTTGTGTCGTTGTCAAAATTGCAACCGAGCGATGATTTGGCAACGGCTGATGGTCGAAAATGGCGATATTTATTTCGTAAAATTGACAAAGATGGAAACTTAATCAAACCTGAAATTAGCTTTTTCACCGATTTGCATTTCAACAAAGAAAATAAATTGAAAGCGTGGTCATTTTCATCGTTATTTTTGCAAATTGCACCGCCTAAGTTTTTAGAGGTTTCTTTGCGTTCAATTGGTGGCGCAGAAATTGATAAAGAAAAACATCAGCTTAAAGCAAATAGCGCGTTGCTAGAAAAAATTTCGGATGATTTACCGAAAAAAGCCGCTGTTGTCGCGAAATTAGGCGAACCGCTTGAAATTAAAGATGAACCAGAGCAAGAAATTTACATTTACCATTTCTTGCTTGATACGCATCAAATTGAAAAAGGTTACGAAGACCGCGCGTTGAATGAAATTAAAATTACATTTGATAAAAAGACGCAAGAATTAACGAGAATGGCAGGACGTTTTGCAGGTTTGAAAGTGTCTATAAATTACAAAAAGTTTTTGGCTGAACATTCTGAAGACTGATAAGATGTAAAAAAGGGCGATTTATTCGCCCTTTTTGTTTTAGTTTTTTACATTTCCTGCGTGCAACCCGCATTCTTTTTTAGCGGCATCTTCCCACCACCATCGCCCAACTCGTTCATGTTGATTTGGCAAAATGGCGCGTGAACAAGGCTCACAACCAATACTGATAAAACCTTGTTGATGCAAAGGATTGTAAGGCACTCGGTACGCTTCGATATAATCCCAAACCTGTGCCGAAGTCCAATTTAATAAAGGATTAAACTTAATTAACGTGTGTTCAGATGTTGAAAATGCGCTGTCGAGTTGAACTTCAGGAATATCTGAGCGCGTGTCTAAACTTTGGTCTTTGCGTTGTCCTGTAATCCACGCATCCACATTTGCTAATTTACGGCGCAGCGGTTCAACTTTACGAATGCCACAACATTCCGAATGCCCATCTTCGTAAAAACTAAACAAACCTTTCGTTTTTACAAAATCATCAAGCAAATCACGATTCGGACTTAAAACTTCGATTTCAATGCGGTAATGTTTCCGCACTTTTTCAATAAAACGGTACGTTTCAGGATGCAAACGTCCTGTGTCTAAACAAAAAACAGAAATATCTTTGCGAATTGCTAACGCTAAATCAATTAACACTACGTCTTCAGCACCACTAAATGAAATAGCGATATTCTCAAATTGTGCTAACGCGGCTTTTAAAATCACACGCGGATTTTTGCCAGCGAGTTCGGTTTGTAACGTTTCAATGTTCATGGGCTTAAAATGTGCTGCCAAAACTTTCGTGGTAGCGATGTTTGAATTTTTCTAAATTAAACCAATGATTTTGCGTGCCGTGATGTTCGATTTTGATTGCGCCCATTAGTGATGCAATACGTCCAGTGATTTCCCAATCTAAATTATTCATCAATCCAAATAATAATCCAGCACGATATGCGTCACCGCAACCTGTTGGATCTGCTAAATTTGTAACTGTAGCAGCGGGAATGTGAATTTCTTTGCCATTTGTGTAAATTGTTGAACCTTCGCCGCCGCGTGTAACAATTAAGGCTTTAACTTGTTCTGCAAGTTGCACTAACGATAAGCCTGTTTTTTCTTGCATCAATTCAGACTCATAATCGTTTAATGTTAACCAAGTGGCTTGGTCGATAAGCGTTAATAATTCTGTACCATTAAACATCGGCATTCCTTGACCTGGATCAAAAATAAATGGAATATCGAAAGCTGCAAATTCTTTCGCGTGCAATTCCATGCCTTCTTTGCCATCAGGTGAAACAATGCCGATTTGAATGGAATTTTTGTCTGCTGGAACAGAATTTAAATGCGAAAAATTCATTGCACCTGGATGAAATGCAGTAATTTGATTGCTATCTTCATCGGTCGTTATGTAGGCTTGCCCTGTGAATTGATTGTCCAATTTTTGAATAAATTTTTGATCAATTTTGTGTTGATTTAACCATTGTGCGTATGGCTCAAAATCGTGTCCAACCGTTGCCATGATTAACGGTTCTTCATTTAATAGTTTTAAATTGTAAGCGATATTACCCGCGCACCCGCCAAATTCACGGCGCATAACAGGGACTAAAAATGACACATTTAATATGTGTGTTTTTTCGGACAAAATGTGGTGCTTAAATTTGTCATGAAACACCATAATTGTGTCATAAGCCATTGAACCGCAAATTAACGCACTCATAAAATTCCTCTTAAAAAAATAAAATAATCGCCCAAGTAATTACTGCCCAAATTAGCGATAACATAACTGCCGCCGAGCCAATATCTTTAGCACGTCCTGATAATTCGTGTTGTTCTAAACCGATTCGGTCAACAACGGCTTCAATGGCGGAGTTTAATAATTCGGTTAATAAAATCAAAATGATACAGCCGATTAAAATTATGATTTCGACCGAATTTTTAGCCAAAAAAAATGCCGCTGGACAAGCGACAATGAACAATAAAACTTCTTGCCTAAACGCTTCTTCGTGTTGCCAAGTAGCTTTGAATCCAGCTATCGAGAATTTTGTGGCATTTTGTAAGCGTTCAATGCCTTTAGCATGTTGATTTGCCACTTACGCAGCAGTAATCATGGTTTCATAAGCTGTATGTGAAAGCAGATTTTCGATTTCACTCAAATCACTTGCTTTCACGCAAAATAGCCATGACTCATAAGGGGAATCAGTAATTTTTTCAGGATCATCGACAACAGATTGATTGATTGAAACAATTTCACCTGAAACAGGGCTGTGAATATCGGAAGCAGTTTTGACGGATTCAATGGTTGCACAACCTTCGTTTACGTTAACTTTTTGACCAATTTCGGGAAGTTCCACGAAAACTAAATCACCTAATTCTTGTTGAGCAAAATCAGTACGCCAACGCGAATGATATTATCGTCTTCGATTTGTACCCATTCGTGGGATAAAGCATATTTTAAATGTTCAGGCAAAAGACTCATAACAGAATTCCTGCGAGGTTAAGTTTGAATTTTGAAATAAAGCAAGAGATAACAGCGAAGATATATGGCGTCCCCAAGGGGGTTCGAACCCCTGTTACCGCCGTGAAAGGGCGGTGTCCTAGGCCACTAGACGATGGGGACTAGATATTTTTTTGGAATATTTGAAACTCAATCTAAAACTGGCGTCCCCAAGGGGGTTCGAACCCCTGTTACCGCCGTGAAAGGGCGGTGTCCTAGGCCACTAGACGATGGGGACTAGATTTAGATTTTTAATACTTTTATTGGTGGAGCCAAGCGGAATCGAACCGCTGACCTCAACACTGCCAGTGTTGCGCTCTACCAATTGAGCTATAGCCCCGTATTGAGACGCGCATTCTACAGGTTTTGGCTTTAATGTCCAGCTTAAATTTGAGTTTTTAAAATTTTTCATATTCAAACTGGACATTTTTGCATTATTTTAAACGATATTCTGCCGAACGTGCATGAGCCGTTAAACTCTCGCCACGCGCCAACGTCGAAGCAATTTTACCTAATGAATTTGCACCGATTGCAGAGCAGTTAATCAAACTCGAACGTTTTTGAAAATCATAAACACCAAGCGGCGAAGAGAAGCGTGCGGTACTTGATGTCGGTAAAACGTGATTAGGACCAGCACAATAATCACCTAACGCTTCAGCTGTATAACGCCCCATAAAAATTGCGCCAGCGTGACGAATTTTTTCACACAAGTTTTCAGGATTTTCAACCGATAATTCCAAATGTTCTGGAGCAATAATATTTGCAACTTCGGCAGCTTGTTCCAAATTTTCAACTAAAATCAATGCACCACGATTTGTGAGCGAAGTACAAATAATTTCTGCACGTTCCATTGTGGGTAATAGCTTGTTAATACTTGCTTCAACAGCTTCTAAATAAGTTGCATCATCACTAATTAAAATCGATTGTGCGTCTTCATCATGTTCAGCTTGTGAAAATAAATCCATTGCAATCCAATCAGGATTCGTTTTGCCATCACAAATAATCAAAATTTCCGAAGGACCTGCGATCATATCAATGCCAACTTGTCCAAAAACTAATTTTTTCGCTGTCGCAACATAAATGTTTCCAGGACCTACAATTTTTGCCACAGCTGGAATGGTTTGTGTGCCATAAGCTAAAGCAGCAACAGCTTGTGCGCCACCGATTGCAAACGCTCTATCTACACCTGCTAAATATGCAGCAGCTAAAACCAACTCGTTAGTTTCACCGTTTGGCGTTGGCACAACCATAATCAACTCTGGCACGCCAGCGACTTTAGCAGGAATCGCATTCATTAAAACGGACGACGGATAAGCGGCTTTTCCACCTGGAACGTACAAGCCCACTCGATCTAATGGCGTAATTTTTTGACCAAGCACCGTACCATCGGCTTCGGTATATTGCCACGATTCCATTTTTTGTTTTTCGGCATAAGCACGAATACGTTGAGCTGCACTTTCCAAAGCTTGCGCTTGTTCAGTAGGCAAATTATGCCACGCATTTTTCAGTTGTTCTTTTGAAATTTCAAGTTCATTTGCGACCGAAACATGACAATGGTCAAAACGATTTGTGTATTCAATCACTGCCGAATCACCATTTTTACGAACATCAGCAATAATGTTCAAAACACGTTGTTGAATATCTAAATCGTCGCTTTCATTCCATGCCAATAAATCGCGTAATTGCGTGTTAAAGTTCTCATCGGAAGCATTCAGTTTTGTAATTTTTATGTTTGTCATAATGTGTTGAAAGAGTGAAATAAATTTTTTATTGCGGATTGTTAATCTTAACCGAATGACACGTCGTTTTCTAATGTGAAGTAAGCTGAAAAAACTCGCAATATCCACTAATTACACATTTTTCACACAACGGTTTTCGTGCTGTACAAACATAGCGACCATGCAAAATCAGTAAATGATGCGCGTCGAGTTTAAATTTTTCAGGAATTACACGTTCTAATTCTTTTTCAACGGCTAAAACAGTATTTGCATTTGCCAAGCCGATTCGATTTGCGAGCCGAAAAATATGCGTATCAACCGCAATTGTCGGTTCACCAAACGCCGTATTTAAAATGACATTCGCTGTTTTACGTCCAACACCAGCTAAACCTTCTAATTCAGCACGTTCGTGTGGCACATTACCGTCGTATTTTTCGAGTAATTTTTGACATAACAAAATGATATTTTTTGCTTTAGTGTTAAACAAGCCAATCGTTTTGATGTAGTTTTTTAAACCTTCTTCACCAAGTTCCAAAATTTGTTCTGGCGTGTTTGCGACTTCAAATAATAACGCAGTCGCTTTATTCACACTTTTATCAGTTGCTTGTGCGGATAAAACCACCGAAATCAACAATTCAAAATGACTTTTGTAAATCAATTCCGTTTTTGGTTGAGGAATTGAAATGGCAAGTTGTTCAAATAAACGCGAAATCTGTTGTGAATTCATAAGGCAAACGTTTTTGTGTAAGCGACAAAGTCTTGAAATTTCTGATTTGCCGCGCCATTTGCAATGACTTCATTGGCTTTCGCAATGCCGCTTTCAAGCGAGTCGGTTAAATTTGCGGTATAAATCGCTGCGCCAGCATTTAACAAAACAATATCTTTCGCTGCGCTACTTTCGTTATTCAAAACGGATTTCATTATTTTTAAACTGTCTTCTGCAGTGGTAATAGCGATATTTTCTAAATTTGCACGCGATAAACCAAATTGTTCAGGCGAAATTTTGTAACAAAACACATCACCATTTTTTAATTCAGCAACGTGTGTTTCACAGGCAATACTAATTTCGTCTAAACAGTCTTCTGCACTGACAACTAAAACGTGTTCACTGCCTAATTTTTTGAAAACGTGTGCGAGCGGTTCAACCCATTTTTTGTCAAATACGCCAATCAATTGATTTTTCACTTTTGCAGGATTTGACAGCGTGCCTAAAAAATTAAACATCGTCCGAACCCCCAAATTTTTACGGACTTCACGGGTGTGTTTCATTGCACCGTGATAATTTTGAGCGAATAAAAAACCGATTCCTAATTCTGCGACACATTGTGCAACTTGTTCAGGTTTTAAATTTAAATCCACACCTGCCAATTCCAAAACATCGGCACTACCGCAACAACTTGAAACAGAACGGTTGCCGTGTTTGGCAACTTTTCCACCAGCTGCGGCGACAACAAATGCCGACGTTGTTGAAATGTTAAACGTATTCGCACCATCACCGCCTGTGCCGCAAGTATCAACAACGTGTTTACCACTGATTTCAATCGGGGTGGCAAGTTCACGCATCACTTCAGCGGCGGCAGTAATTTCATCAATCGTTTCGCCTTTTGAACGCAATGCACATAAAAATCCTGCCATTTGCGCGTCATTTGCTTCCCCGCGCATAAAAAATTGCATCACTTCGCGCATTTCTGCTGACGTTAAATTTTGATGCTGTAAAAGTTTCTCTAAGTATTTTGTTAAGTTCATATTACTCAGGTGCTGTCATTTTTGTTCGTACACAATTTCGTCCATCTCGTTTAGCAATATAAACGCCATCATCCGCAACTTTTATTAAGTCTTCGAAGTGTGTCATATCGTTATTTTTTACTGCAACGCCGACACTAATGCTTCCTAACCATTGCCCACCATTCACTGATACTCGCAAAGCAGCAACTTGTTCGCGTGTTTTTTCAGCTGCAATCATGGCTCCTTCAAGATTTGTATTTGGAGAAATAATCAAAAATTCATCGCCACCCAATCGACAAACGATGTCGTCTGTCCGAACAGAATTACGCAATGTTTTAGACAATTCACGCAATACCATATCGCCTGCATCATGCCCATAATTATCATTGATTTGTTTAAAACCATCGGCATCAACCATCATGCAGGAAATTTGCGAATTTTCTTGTATTGAAGCATTCCAAATTTGGGACAATCGCGCCATCGCATGACGACGATTCGGCAATCCTGTCAAAATATCAGTCATTGCGAGTTCTTCAAGCATTCGATTTGCCTCAGATAACGATTCTGTTCGTTCTTCAACTTTCTTTTCTAGCGTTCGATTAAGTTCAAGTAATTCACGATTACGTTCAGATACCTGTTGAAATAAACCATTAAGCGCAACTAACAGCGGTTCTGCGGTGTTTTCTTTTACATATTTTTCAGCAAAATAAGCTTTCTCAGCATCTTCTCCCGCTTGAACAGCAGCAACTTGTTTTGCCATGGATTGATCAATGCCCAAAATATGAAATGCCAACCAATGAATAAGTAATTTAAGTAATCGTTCGGTGTTTTGGTGTTGTTCTAATACAGATTTATGTGTCCGCATTACTTCATGTAAAAAATCAGCATGTAACCGTTTGTGAAAGTTAATGTAGTCAGGAAATAATCCGACTTCTGACATCATTTGTTCTTCTTCTTGAAAGTGATATTGCGTGTAGGCTATCAATTCTTCAAAAACCTCTTGAATATCACCAAAAGGAATTTCGTTAGATTTCGTCAGCAAATCGCCAAATCGGTTAATGATATTAACCAGTTCATGATGTTGCTGATCAACAATGACTAAACCTGTTTCAAAATGTTTGTCCCAGTGAAATGATTCCATAACGACTACCTCAATCAATGTGTTTGATAAACTTTAACGTTTAATTTGGATTTTTTAGAAAATGCACCAACCAAGCAACATCATTTTGATTTAAAAATGGTTTCCAAGGTGGCATTGCCGTTTCTTTACGTCCGTTTGTGATAACGTCAATTAAATACGCATCCGATTTGCCTAATAAATTTTCAGGTTTTAAAGCTGATCCTAAACCACCTTGTAATGTTAAACCATGACACGCTCCACAATCATTTTTTAATAGATTTTGCAGTTCGGTTTGTCGTTCAAATGTCGGTTCAAGTGCGAAAGCAGAACTTGCAAAACACACTAAAAACAGTAATTTTTTCATAAAGTCTTTTAAATTTTTCAATGAATTTGGCTATTGTAGCGATTACTGCTAAATTTATCGTCATTCAAAAACACCATTTATCCTAAATGTTATGCAAGTGTTGCTAATTGACCTCGAAAATTGCCCAAGTCAAATAAACGAATTATTGGAAAATTTGGCAAATTATTCTCAAGTTGTGATTTGTTACGCTCAAAGTGGTGCAAAAATTCCGATTGATTGGATTTTACCTCTCACAAAAGTTTTGAATGATGAAAGTTTAAGAATCGTCAAAATGCCAACTGTCGGAAAAAATGCAGCGGATTTTGGCATTGCTTTTTTAGCGGGTGTTTTGATGGAAAAATCTTCTAAAAAAACACATTTTGATATTGTTTCTAACGACACAGATTTAGATTATGTGATTGATTTACTCAAATTACACAAAAGAAGTGCAAAACGCATTGGAAAACCTGTAAAAGAAAAAGTAGGGATAATTAAATCAACGCCAGAAGTTAAATCGCAAGAAATCATAAAAGTTGAAGCAATCCAGGCAATAGAAGACATTAAAATAATTACAAAACCTAAAACAACTTCCCTACTTCAAATTTATTGCTCTCATTTAGCAAAACATCCCAAACCAACTAAGAAAACAACATTGTTAAACAGCATTAGAAGTAAATTTCAAAACAAAGTTGTTCCCGAAGAGCTATTAGCCGAATTAGTAAAAATAGGCGTTATCACGATAAACAATGAAAAAGTTAGTTACAATTCACAAAAAATAAATTCATTCAAAACTCAGGATTAAAAATGTCAGACATCGAAATCGCGCAACGCGCCACCATGAAACCCATTATTGAACTTGCAGGGCAAAATTATGGCATTGCGCCTGAACATTTAGACCCCATTGGGCATTTCAAAGCAAAACTTTCGCTCGAATATGTGAACAGTTTGGCCGATAAAACAGACGGTAAATTGATTTTGGTGACCGCAATTAGTCCAACACCAGCAGGCGAAGGCAAAACGACGACAACGGTTGGTTTAGGCGATGCCATGAATCGTTTGAATAAAAAAACGATTATGTGTTTGCGTGAACCCTCATTAGGTCCTTGTTTTGGTGTAAAAGGTGGCGCGGCAGGTGGCGGTTACGCGCAAGTTGTTCCAATGGAAGACATCAATTTGCATTTCACAGGTGATTTCCACGCAATCGGCGTAGCACACAATTTGTTGTCGGCGTTAATTGATAACCACATCAATCATGGTAACGAACTCGACATTGACCCGCGTCGAATTCAATGGAAACGGGTTGTTGATATGAATGACCGCGCGTTGCGAAATATCGTTGTCGGCATGGGCGGTGCGGCAAACGGTTATTTGCGTGAAGACGGTTACGACATCGTGGTTGCCTCAGAAGTTATGGCAATTTTATGTTTAGCCACCAGCCGCGCAGATTTAAAAGAACGTTTAGGTCGTATCGTCATTGGTTACAAATCCGATAAAGTGACACCTGTTTATGCGCGAGATTTAAAAGCACATGGCGCGATGGCGGCACTTTTGAAAGATGCAATCAAACCAAACTTAGTGCAAACCCTAGAAAACAACATTGCGATTATTCACGGTGGACCTTTTGCGAATATCGCGCACGGTTGTAACACGGTTACGGCAACAAAAACAGCGTTAAAACTTGCTGATTATGTTGTTACAGAAGCGGGTTTCGGTGCAGATTTAGGTGCGGAAAAATTCATCGACATCAAATGTCGCAAATCAGGTTTGAAACCGTCAGCAGTGGTTTTAGTTGCAACAATTCGTGCGTTGAAATTTCACGGCGGCGTTGTTAAAGATGAATTAAATCAAGAAAATTTGTCAGCAGTTGAAAAAGGTTTTGAAAATCTTGAACGTCATTACAAAAACATTACGGAACATTACGGCTTGCCTTGTGTGATTTGCGTGAATCATTTCACTTTCGACACCGAAGCCGAAATCGCATTGTTGCAACAAAAATGTGCAGATTTAGGCGCAAATTGCGTGGTTTCAAAACATTGGGCAAATGGCGGTGCTGGTGCTGAAGATTTAGCCAATGCAGTGGTTGAAGTCGTTGATAATCGTGAACCTGAATTTAAATTCGTGTATGACGAGAATTTGAGTTTGTGGGAAAAAATCGAAACGATTGCCACAAAACTTTATGGTGCAAGCAGCGTCACAGCAAGCGCGAAAGTGAAATCACAACTCGCAGCATGGAATACCGATTACGGTACATTCCCAATTTGCATGGCAAAAACACAAATGTCATTTTCAACCAATCCCGCGTTAAAAGGTGCGCCGTCTGGACACACCATTGAAATTCGCGATGTTCGTTTAGCAAATGGTGCAGGCTTTATTGTTGCCATTGCAGGCGATATGATGACCATGCCAGGTTTGCCAAAAGTTCCTGCCGCTGAACGCATCGACATTGATGACGACGGCAAAATTACAGGTTTGTTTTAAACATTTTTAATTTTCTCAAGGTAAAAAATTATGTCAGATAAAAAAAGATTGGTCACACGAAGTGATTTTGATGGGTTAATTTGTGCGGTACTTTTGAAAGAACTCGATTTGATTGAAGAAATTAAATTTGTTCACCCAAAAGATATGCAAGATGAAATTATTGACATCAGCGATAACGACATCACAACTAATTTGCCGTATGTGAAAGGCGTGCATTTAGCATTCGACCACCATTTGAGCGAAACAATTCGTAACGAAAAACAAGACAATCACATTATCGAACCGAATGCGCCATCAGCGGCTCGCGTTGTCTACAATTATTACGGCGGCGCATCACGTTTTCCAGCTGAATGGAACGAAATGATGGAAGCGGTTGATAAAGGCGATGCCGCGCAATTTAATCGTAACGAAATTTTGAATCCAGATGGTTGGGATTTGATGAATTTCTTAATGGATGCGCGTACAGGTTTGGGGCGTTTCCGCGATTTCACGGTGTCGAATTATCAATTGATGATGGATTTAATTGCATATTGTACAAATCATTCAATCGAGCAAATTTTAGAATTGCCTGACGTACAAGAGCGCGTCAACTTGTTCAGAGAACACGAAGCATCGGCAAAAGAACAAATTACGCGCTGTACAACTATTCATGGCAATTTGGCAGTTTTAGATTTGCGAAATGAAGAAACGATTTATGCTGTGAATCGCTTCATGATTTACGCGCTTTATCCTGAATGCAACATTTCGATTCATGTTATGTGGGGCGTGAAACAACAAAATACGGTTTTTGCAATCGGCAAATCGATTTTGAATCGCACTTCAAATACCAATGTTGGCGAGTTATGTTTAAGTTATAACGGCGGCGGACATTTGAACGCGGGAACGTGCCAAGTTGCAAATGAAGGTTGTGAAAAAGACCTGCAAGACATCATTGCTAGAATCAACGCCGACGGCTAATTTCGGCAATTTTTGATTTTTCAATCACGGCGTATTGTGTTTGCAATGCGCCGTTTTTTTATTTTGGAGTTTGTATGAAAAAATTTTTACTGTTTTTATTACTTTTACCAGCCACTATTTTTGCTGCGCCGCATGTTGTTGAACACACATTAGCAAATGGCTTAAAAATCCTTGTTCAAGAAGACCACCGTTCGCCTGTTGTAGTGTCGCAAGTTTGGTATAAAGTCGGCGCAAGTTACGAACCGAGCGGCATTACGGGTATTTCGCACATGCTTGAACACATGATGTTTAAAGGCACAGATAAACACGCGCCTGGTGAATTTTCGCGCATTATTGCTGAAAATGGCGGCGAAGAAAATGCGTTCACAGGCTACGATTACACTGCGTATTTTCAAACAATGGCGGCAGAAAAATTGCCCGTGAGTTTTGAACTTGAAGCCGACAGAATGCGCCATTTACGAATTTTGCCTGAAGAACTTAAAAAAGAACTCGAAGTTGTTACCGAAGAACGTCGTATGCGAACTGACGATAATCCACAAGCAAAAATGGCAGAGCAATTTGCCGCGATGGCGCACACGAGTAGCCCCTATAAAAATCCGATTATCGGTTGGGTAACAGATATTGCCGCTTACACTGCGCCCGATTTGCAAGCGTGGTATTCGCGTTGGTATGCGCCAAATAATGCAACATTAGTCGTCGTTGGTGATGTCAAAATAGAAGAAGTTTTTGCGTTAGCTGAAAAACATTTTGGTGAATTAAAACCAAGTGAACTCGTGCCGCTTAAACCGCAAATTGAAGCCGCGCAAATTGGCACGCGAAAAATGACGGTAAAAGTACCCGCAAAATTGCCATCGGTTGTTTTGGGTTATCACGTTCCGAGTTTGAAAACCGCGAAATCTGAAAATGAAGCCTACGCGCTTGAAGTGTTAGCAGGGGTTTTAGATGGTGGAAATAGTGCGCGTTTGAGTAGTTCGTTAATTCGTGGCAAACAAATCGCGGGCGCGGCAAATGCAGGTTATAACTTAACATCACGTTTAGATGATTTATTTGAACTTGAAGCCACGCCTTCGCAAGGTAAAACGGTTCAAGATGTTGAAGCTGCATTGAAAGCAGAAATTGTGAAATTGCAAACCAAACTCGTTGAACCTACCGAATTAGAACGTATTAAAGCGCAAGTTTTAGCGAGTGAAGTGTATCAACGTGATTCAAATTTTTATCAAGCGATGCAACTTGGAATGCTTGAAACGGTGGGTTTGGGCTGGCAAAAAGAAAGTGAATATGTTGAAAAAATCAATCAAGTGACACCTGAACAAATTCGCGAAGTTGCGCAAAAATACCTAATTGATGACCATTTGAATGTCGCGTATTTAGAACCGCAAAAAATAGAATCTTCAACGTCAAACAGATAAAAAAATGTAAAAGCCCTTTATTTTTCACGGTTTAATCAACGAAAAAGTACATTGACGAATAAGTTTGAATCCAACAAAATCGGCAATTTAAACGCCTTAAAATTAAAAAAGAGAATCTCAAAATGCAAATTGTTTTAGCTAATCCACGCGGTTTTTGTGCAGGTGTTGACCGCGCAATTGAAATCGTTGAACGCGCATTAGAAGCCTTTGGCGCACCGATTTATGTGCGTCACGAAGTGGTTCATAATCGCACGGTTGTTGATGGATTAAAAGCCAAGGGGGCGATTTTTATTGAAGAATTAACCGATGTGCCAATGGGGTCAACGTTAATTTTCAGCGCACATGGCGTATCTAAACAAGTTCAACAAGAAGCCAAAGAACGTAATTTAACGGTTTTTGATGCAACCTGTCCGTTAGTCACAAAAGTTCATATTCAAGTATCAAAACACGCAAAAGCGAATCGAGAAGTGATTTTGATTGGTCACGAAGGACATCCAGAAGTTGAAGGGACGATGGGACAATATGAAAAACAAACCGAAGCAGGCGGAATTTATTTGGTTGAAACACCTGCGGACGTGGACAAATTGGTTGTTAATCACCCCGAAGATTTAGCCTATGTCACACAAACCACGCTTTCCATGACAGATACAAAAATCATGGTTGACGCACTACGCAAGCGTTTTAGTTCTATTCAAGAACAGAAAAAAGATGATATTTGTTATGCCACCCAAAATCGTCAAGATGCTGTGCATGATTTATCAAAAATTGCCGATATTATTTTGGTTGTTGGTTCGCCAAATAGTTCAAATTCAAATCGTTTGCGTGAAATTGCGGAACAACTTGGCAAAACAGCGTATTTAATCGATACCGCAAAAGACATGCAGCAAGAATGGTTTGCCAACACAAAAGCAGTCGGTGTCACAGCGGGCGCGTCAGCACCTGAAATTTTGGTGCAGGAAGTGATTCAACAGTTGCAATCTTGGGGCGGCGATGTCACGACGGAAATTAAAGGGATTGAAGAAAAAGTGGTCTTTTCGTTGCCACGCGAATTGAAAACAAAATCATGCGCGAACCATTAGAATCGATTCGGATTGATAAATGGTTGTGGACAGCGCGTTTTTTTAAAACGCGCTCGCTCGCAACAGAAGCTGTTTCAGGTGGAAAAATTCACGTCGATAAACAACGTGTAAAGCCGAGTAAAGAAATCAAAATGGGTACAAAACTCGAAATTCATAAAGACGGTTTTGAATGGTTAATCACGGTTAAAGGCATTTCAGAACAGCGTGTTTCAGCAAAAGAAGCGGCGTTGCTTTATGAAGAAAGTCTTGAAAGTGTAGAAAAACGAGCAAAACAAATTGATGTAAAACGTGAAGAACGAAAATTTCTAGGTTTTCAAAAACCTGAACACAAACCGAATAAGAAAAACCGTGATTTAATTCACCGTTTCAAACGCGCGGAGTAAAAATTATGACAAAACTCATCGTAAATGTGGGTAGTACGACGGTAAAAACGCAATTGTTTGATGAAATCCTAAATGTTAAAGCTACGTTAAATGCTGATTATGGCGCCACAAACGGTTTATCGATTAAAGGTAAAAACTTCAATGGTGACACCTTTTTACATAATGATTCTTCGATTCACGATGCCAAAAGCACACTAACAGTTTTATATTCACAATGGCAAAATTGGCTTACTGAAAATCAACTAACACTTTC
>CAIVBX010000051.1 GCA_903904275.1 uncultured Pseudomonadota bacterium | reverse complement strand
TAATCGATTGGTCGTAGGTTCAAGTCCTACAGGGTCTACCATACAAATCAAGCCCTGCAAGCCTTTTGACTTGCAGGGCTTTTTTGTTATTGGGTCTGACAGATGAAATTAAAATTTAAAGTCAGCATGAAAACGAAAATCTTTTGGAATGGTAAAATTCCCGCAACGAAATAGCCGAAGCACGTTAAAATTAGAAAACATTAGCGGCGATGAAATGATTGTTTTAATTTAAAATGCCGCTATCCATATATTGAACAACTTAACTATTTAGGAAAAAATTTTGATTTCTACCGCAAACATCACCATGCAATTTGGCGCAAAGCCATTATTTGAAAATATTTCGGTTAAATTTGGCGACGGCAATCGCTACGGTTTAATTGGCGCAAATGGCTGTGGAAAATCCACATTTATGAAAATTCTCAGCGGCGATTTAGAGCCGTCTGCGGGAAACGTGAGTTTATCGCCAAACGAACGCTTAGGAAATTTACGCCAAGACCAATTCGCCTTTGAAGATTCTCGCGTCATCGACGTAGTGCTAATGGGACACAAAGAAATGTGGGCGGCAATGTCCGAACGTGATGCGATTTACGCCAATTTAGAAGCCTCCGAAGATGACTATATGCACGCGGCAGAATTAGAAACCGTGTTTGCTGAATTCAATGGTTACACTGCCGAATCACGCGCTGGCGAATTATTGTTAGGATTGGATATTCCAGTTGAACAACATTTTGGTTTGATGAGTGCGGTTGCACCAGGTTGGAAATTACGGGTTTTATTGGCGCAAGCATTGTTTTCAAATCCCGACATTATGTTGCTTGACGAACCAACGAACAACTTAGACATCAACACGATTCGCTGGTTGGAAGATATGCTAAACGACCGCGATTGCACGATGGTGATTATTTCGCATGATCGTCACTTTTTAAACAGCGTTTGTACGCACATTGCCGATATGGATTATGGTGAATTGCGCGTTTATCCAGGTAATTACGACGATTACATGGTCGCTTCGACCGAAGTGCGTGAACGTTTGCTTGCAGGAAATGCCAAAAAGAAAACCCAAATTGTGGAATTACAAGCCTTTGTTAGACGTTTTTCTGCCAACGCTTCTAAAGCAAAACAAGCGACTTCACGCGCTAAACAATTAGATAAAATTCAACTTGATGAAGTGAAATTGTCGAGTCGTGTGAATCCATTTATTCGTTTTGATCAAACCAAAAAATTGCATCGTTTAGCATTAGAGGTTGAAAATTTGAGCAAAGGTTACGGCGAAGAACCGTTATTTAAAAATCTCAATTTGATGATTGCCGCAGGCGATAGAGTCGCAGTCATTGGTGCAAACGGGATTGGTAAATCAACGTTACTTAAAACCTTAGTTGGAGAATTAACAGCCGATACAGGCGAAGTTAAATGGTCTGAAAATTCTGAAATTGGTTATGTTGCTCAAGATCATGCGGAAGATTTTGCCGAAGAAGCGACGTTAATTAACTGGATGAATCAATGGCGTAAAGAAAGTGATGATGATCAAGCGATTCGTGCTGTACTCGGACGATTATTGTTTTCACAAGATGATATTAACAAATCAGTTAAAGTCGTTTCAGGTGGCGAACAAGGGCGTTTGTTATTCGGAAAATTGATGCTGCAAAAAGCCAATATCATGGTGATGGACGAACCAACAAATCATTTAGACATGGAATCGATTGAATCGTTAAACACCGCGCTTGAACAATATCCAGGTACGTTGATTTTTGTCAGTCATGATCGCGAATTTGTATCATCGCTCGCTACGCGAGTAATTGAAATTAAAGCCGATAGAATTATTGATTTTAATGGAACTTACGAAGAGTATTTAGAAAGCCAAAGCTAAAAAACGTTACACAACAAAAAGCCCCAATTTTTTTACAAATTGGGGCTTTTTTTATATGAAATACTAAGGCAAATGAGCAATATCGGAATTATCTTTAACAGGAATCATCAAATCCGCTGGACTCACACCAAGCATTAACGCCGCTGGACTGGCGATAAAAATGGACGAATACGTTCCGAAAAATACACCAAATAAAAGCACTAACGCAAAATTGTGAATCGTTTCACCGCCCAAGAAAAACAACGACACTAAAACCAATAAAACCGTTAATGAAGTCATAATCGTGCGGCTTAATGTGACATTGACTGAAATGTTCATAATGTCTTCGGTCGTCTTATCACGGAATTCTCGAAAACCTTCACGAATTCGGTCATAAACCACAATCGTATCGTTTAACGAATAACCAATTAACGCCAAAACTGCCGCTAAAACGGTTAAATCAAATTCCAATCCTAAAATCGAAAATAAACCTAGAGTTACAATTACATCATGGAATGTTGCGATAATTGCGCCGAGTGAAAATTTCCATTCAAATCGCCACGCGATATACGCCAAAATTGCTAATGACGAATAAAGCAACGCTAAAAAACCATCTTCCGCCAAATCATCGCCAACTTGAGGACCTACGAATTCAACACGACGCAAACTTGCGGTTTCTGCCACGTCTTTGTTGATGGTGTCTAACACTTTGGTACTTAAATCTGCGCTACTGACACCTTCTTCTAGTTTTAAACGAATTAAAACGTCTTTTGCACTCCCAAAATTTTGAACCATGGCATCTTCAAAACCTTCTGTTTCGAGTTT
>CAIVBX010000050.1 GCA_903904275.1 uncultured Pseudomonadota bacterium | reverse complement strand
GCTTCTGGAACGTGTTCTAAATGCGATTGTTGATAAATGCCTTTTTCAGCATCTTCAATAACAGGCGCACTAATATCGCTACCTAAAATTGTGACATTTTGTTTTGTCCACGTTAATCCCTGTTGTTCGGCAGTAATCATGGCAACAGTATAGGCTTCATCGCCTGTTGAAGCGGCTGCACTCCAAATACGATTATCGTTATTGTTTTTAAATGTTGGCAAAATAACATCTCGATAATAATCAAGCACCGCGCATTCACGGAAAAAATAAGTGTGATTCGTTGATGCCGCAGAAATGACAGCTAATTGAAGTTCAGTAGCATCTTCATTATTCAAATTTTCTGCTAATGCTGAGATGTCATTTAGATAATAGCGTTTGCAAACATATTGCATTCTATCTAAAAGCAACTCCTGTTTTTTGTCTGGATAATACATTCCACATTTTCGGTTTAACCAATGACGGATTTGTTCAAATGCGGCATAGTCAATTTCATTAAGTGTTGTAGACATTTTTAATTTGTTCCACTTACTAATTGTTCACAATTTAACACTATCGCTACTTCACCTGTTCCAAGTAAAGCGCATCCTAATCCTGCACGAATGCAACTGATTTGATCGGGCAAAGGTTTCATGACAACCTGTTGCTGGTCAAAAATTTCATCCACGGGCAAACCCACCAAACCTTTACTCGTGTGAAACACAATAATGATTTGTTCTGATAAATTGTGTGAATTTTCAAATGGCTCATCGTAAAATTTCTGCAAACGACAAATCGGCACAAACGTTTCACGCACTTTCACCATTTCACTACCGTTATCCGCTGCGATGGGAATAATTTGCTCATCTTCAGGACGGAAAATTTCGCTCACCACATCAATTGGCGTGGCATATAAACGATTTCCAACACGCATAACTAAACTGTCTAAAAATGCTAACGTCAAAGGAATGGATAGGGTCACTTTTGCACCAACACCCAACGTACTTTGAATGCTAATTCGTCCGCGTAATTCTTTCATTGTGTTGTTTAAAACATCCATCCCAACGCCTCGACCTGAAATGTTAGTGACGGTTTCTGCGGTTGAAAAACCAGGTTGGAAAATAACTTGCCATAATTGTTCGTCAGGCGGCTCATCATTTACGCCAAATAAACCGCGTTCTCTTGCTTTTGCCAAAATCCGTTCACGATTTAAACCACGTCCGTCGTCTTCAACAATAATATGAATATCACCGCCGACTTGAGCGGCTGAAAGTGTGATTGTTCCCATTTCAGGCTTGCCAGAGGCCATGCGGTCAGCCGTTGATTCCAAACCGTGGTCAGCAGAATTTCGCACAACGTGAACAAGCGGCTCGTACAATCTATCAACAACCACTTTATCGATTTCTGTTTCTTCGCCGACTAAAACCAAATTGATTTTTTTATTTGTTTGTCGTTCAAGTTCTCGAATCATACGACGCATTCTGCGAAAAACTTCACCAACTTCAACTTGTCGCAGTTCAGCAGAAACGTCTTGAATTTCACGAACAATCATTTTTAAGCGATGCGCAGATTTTTCAAATTCATCGAGTTCTAAATTTTGCAAATCAGAACTGTTAATCGTTTCTGAAACGCTTAAACTTAATTCACCGACAATATCCATGAGGCGTGACACTTTTTCAGCTGAAATGCGTAAAAACGCGCTACCACTTTGCGCGGCGGTTGAAGCATCACTTTCTGTTTCATTCGTTGTTGTCATAGGCTGATTACTTTAGTTTCTGTCTTTAATTTTGATAGATTAACAAGATTATTATAGGACTTTAATTCTGTGATAATTAGGATTATTTGAAATTCATAATTCAAAAAATAAAAGCACATATTAAGCCAATAATAGACACGTCTATAAGTTGTAAAATACAAAAAATAGAAGTGAAAAATGATGCAAAAACGTAAATTTGAAACGAGTTGCAAATTACAAATCGTAGTAGATGAGGTGTAGCGCCAGACTAAATCAGCAAAGATGAATTTTTACTAAACAATGACTAGATTATGAATAAAGCAATTTAAATCAGAAATAATAAGAAAAATTAGAGTATTTATCCTTTTGCATTTTTCAAAAAAATCAATAATCCACCGACAATAAAAATAATTATGACAACAGAAATAAAAATACCCATTAAATTCAAATCTCCAAAATAAAAAGCCTCAAGGTTTTTTTGACCTTGAGGCTTTTTATGGCGCAAATTATTACACTTCTAAAACAGCTAAACGATCTGCTAATAATGTTTCTAAAACGACTAATGCTTTAGCAAAACCATCAATTCCTTCTGCCAATTTATCAGTTGCCATGCGGTCTTTAGCGTGCATTGAATCAAATGTTGCTTTGTCAACATTGATTTTTTCTGCTGCTGATGCTTGAGCGGCTTCAACATTTAATTTGCGTGGCAATTCACCTTGTGTGTTTTGTAATTCATCCAATAAAGATGGCGCAATCGTCAATAAATCGCTACCTGCCAATTCCATGATTTCGCCAACATTACGGAAACTTGCGCCCATTACTTCAGTGTTGTAACCAAATTTTTTGTAATAGTTATAAATTTCAGTAACTGACAAAACACCTGGATCTTCTGCTGAAGCATAAGATTCGGTACCCGTGTCTTTTTTGTACCAATCTAAAATACGCCCAACAAACGGAGAAATTAAAGTAATACCGTTTTCAGCACAAGCAATTGCTTGATGTAAACCAAAAATCAAGGTCAAGTTACAATGAATCCCTTCTTTTTCTAAGGTTGCTGCCGCTTGAATGCCTTCCCAAGTTGCGGCTACTTTGATTAAAACACGTTTACGATCAATTCCTGCTGCTTCGTATTGAGCAATCAAATCACGACCTTTTGCAACAGTTGCATCAGTATCAAAAGATAGACGTGCATCCACTTCAGTTGAAACACGACCAGGAATGATTTCTAAAATTTTCAAGCCGAAAGAAACTGCTAATCTATCAAATGCTAATGTTACAACTTGCGCGGCATCTGCCGTAGCTCCTAATGTTTCACGCGCCCCCTTCAACGTATCGTCAACAATTCCCTGGTATTGAGGCATTTGCGCTGCCGCTGTAATCAGTGATGGATTCGTCGTTGCATCACGCGGTGTAAATTTTTCAATTGCACCAATATCACCTGTATCGGCGACAACAACTGTATATAGTTTTAATTGTTCAAGTAAAGATTGAGCCATTTGAGCACCTGTTTTCGTTTTCAGAGTTAAAATTTTTATCGTTGTACAGCTTTTAGATATTTTTCGACACCAGTCAACACAATATCATTCACAATTGCTTCCACAACTGCAGCAACTTCTTGTTTCGATTGCGATGCAACAATTTCAGCTTTTTGCTTTGCCAAATATTTGCTAACACTGCTCGTTTTTATTTCAGGTAAGCTTTGTAAATAGCTTTCAACGCGTGTTGCTTTCGGTTTTGCAGGCGCATTGCGTTCAGCAATTGTTTTTTGTAAAACATATTTTGCAACGCGGCTCACAGAAACGTTATTTTGCGATGCTAAATACTTTTCAACCCCCGTTTTCTTCACAATAATTGCCACACTGTCTTTATTGTTTTTCAAGTATTTTTCAACACCTGATAATGTCATGGCAGGTTTATTACGCTCTGCAATTGCTTGTCGCGATAAATACTTTGCAACACCACTTGGTTGATTTTGTTCTTGCGTTTTCAAATATTTTTCAACACTACTTAGACCAGCAGGTTGATTATTTAAATAACGACTAACGCCTGTTTGCTCATTTGATTCATCAGCAGAAACTGACACAATCGCATTTCGAGTTGTTGTCGTATTGTAAATGTCTTGCGAACGCGAACCGAAAAGACTTGAGAAAAAGCCCATGACTACCCCCGATATGTGGTATTTGGTGCAGATTTTTGAGCAACATTTTGTTTTGCAATATAACGTGCAACGTTTGTTGGTTTGCCAACACGTGCTAAATACTTTGTCACACCAGAAACATCGTGTGTTTTTAAATAACGTGCAACACCTGTTTCTGCGCCATCGTTAGAATAGGTTGAACTTGCCGTTGCTTTTTGGGGTTTGCATTTGTTTAACAATGGGCATTTGAAGCCATTTTTGAAGGCCACAAATCCTGCCGCAACTGCCAATAAAGCAAAAAGCAAAAAGTTTGAGTCATCTAAAAATCCTTCTGATTCTTCAGCTTTAGCGGAAGTGACTTTGCTACTTGCGGCAGCTGTTGCAATTTGTGCTACTGCAGGGGCGGATTTGTCATGCTTGTAATTCGCATCGCTAAATAACACTTTAGGTTGGAAATTGGTTGCTGGATATTGTGCATCATCAGCACTCACTTCAACCGTTTCCTGTTTTGTTACACTAGCCGCAGACGTAGCAGATTTAGCCGAATCGTCTTGGTAAATGATTTTAGGTTGGAAATCCGTTGCAGGATATTGTTCATCGGCAGAAACTGCAAATGGACTTGCTACTAACAACGCAACGATTGCACCTTGGAGTAAATTATTTTTTTTCACATTGACACCTATTTTTGTAGTTATATAAAGTCAAAAAACCTCGACTAGCTAGGCTAATCGAGGATTTGTGCTAAAAATTACAGCACCGCTTTAACGTGTTTGACCACATTTTCAGGCGTGAAACCGAAATGTTCAAACAACACGTTACCAGGAGCTGACTCGCCGAAGGTATCGATACCGACGACACCGCCTTCTAAACCAACATATTTGCGCCAGAAATCTGTTACACCAGCTTCGATAGCAACACGTTTAACACCTGGAATCAAAATGCTGTCTTTGTAGGCTTGGTCTTGACGATCAAAAACGTTTGTTGATGGCATAGAAACCACGCGAGCATTGATACCTTCAGCAGCTAATGCAGCTTGTGATTTCATCGCTAACGTTACTTCCGAACCTGTTGCAATCAAAATAATGTTGACAGCACCAGCAGCTTCTGAAATAACGTAAGCACCTTTACGCATTGCAGCAATTTGTACGTCGTCGTGTGCAATTGCGGAAATTGCTTGACGACTCAACACCAAACTGGTTGGACCATTTTTGCGTTCAACTGCTGCAACCCAAGAAACCGCTGTTTCTGTTGCATCAGCAGGTCGCCATACATCCATATTTGGAATGTAACGCATTGCTGACGTATTTTCGATTGGTTGATGGGTTGGACCATCTTCGCCTTGACCGATTGAATCGTGTGTCAAAACCGCAATGGTACGAATTTTCATCAACGCAGCCATACGCAACGCACTTTTCGCATAGTCAGAGAACATGTGGAATGTTCCACCGAATGGCAATAATCCGCCGTGCAACGCCATACCGTTCATAATTGCGTACATACCAAATTCACGCACACCGTAAGAAATGTAGTTGCCTAGCTCTTTACCACTAACGTGTTTGAAACTTGCACAACTTGTTAAATTCGACCCAGTCAAATCTGCTGAACCACCTAAAAATTCAGGTAAAATTTCAGCTAACGCAGCTATTGCTTTTTGTGATGCTTGACGTGATGCTAAATTTTCACCTTTTTCGTTAGTTGCTTTAACGAAGGCATCAGTAACTTCTTTCCAGTTTGCAGGTAATTCACCAGCCATACGACGTTTGAATTCTGCTGCTTCTGCTGGAAAAGCCACCGCGTAAGCTGCGAATTTTTCATCCCAAGATTTTTCAACCATTGCGCCTTTTGCTTTTGCATCCCAACCCGCATAAACGTTTTCAGGAATAACAAATGGTTCGTGCGTCCAACCTAATTCTTTACGGGTTAACGCAACTTCAGCGTCGCCTAATGCAGCCCCATGACAGTCATGGCTACCACTTTTATTTTGTGAACCAAAACCGATAATAGTTTTTCAGAAAATTAAAGATGGTTTATCAGTAACAGCTTTTGCTGCTGTGATTGCCGCGTTAATTGCATCAGAATTATGACCATCAACAGATTGAACGTGCCAGCCATAGGCTTCAAAACGTTTTACAGTGTCATCGGTGTACCAACCATCAATATGACCATCGATTGAAATGTTGTTGTCATCCCAAAATGCAACTAATTTACCCAAGCCCCAAGTTCCTGCAAGCGCACAGGCTTCATGTGAGATGCCTTCCATCAAACAGCCATCACCCATGAAAACATAAGTATGGTGATCAACAATTTCGTGACCTGGTTTGTTGAATTGGTTGGCTAATAATTTTTCAGCCATCGCAAAACCAACGCCGTTGGTAATCCCTTGACCTAAAGGACCTGTTGTTGTTTCAACACCTGGTGCATAACCGTATTCAGGATGCCCAGCACATTTAGAATGCAATTGGCGGAACGATTGCAATTCTTTCATTGGCAAATCGTAGCCAGACAAATGCAATAACGAATAAATTAACATGGAGCCATGACCATTTGATAATACAAAACGGTCACGATCTGCCCAATTTGGATTCGTCGGGTTGTGTTTTAAGTGGTCATTCCATAACACCTCTGCGATGTCCGCCATACCCATTGGCGCACCTGGATGTCCTGAATTTGCTTTTTGTACAGCATCCATGCTCAAAGCGCGAATTGCATTGGCTAATTCTCTACGCGAAGTCATCTTCTCTCCTTTTGTGGTATCTGTTAAAAAAATTGCACTACTAAATCTTATTCAATAGTGCAACTGATGTATTCTGTTTTGAAATAACGACTGAAAAATCACCCGTCTTCAATTCGATTTCTTATTCTAAATTTGCGTGTCTTTCACGCATAATTTCTTCGGGAATGCCTTTCTCATGAATAATATGAGAAATTGTCGATTCTAAGAAAAGCAATGTTGATAACTCAAATACCGTACCCATTGGCATACCAACGACTTTTCCATACAAATCTTCGCGACCAATTTGGAAAACACCGTCTGCCATTTCACCAATTGTTGAAACCGATCTTGACGAAATTAACATAATTTTCGCACCAACTTTTTTCGCACTTTTAGTGAAGGCAATCAATTGTTCAGTTTCACCTGAACCAGAGATGATAATTAACAAGTCACCTTGTTTAATACTTGGAGTGACGATTTCTCCGACAACATTGACGTTATAACCACCATGCACCAACCGCATCGCAAAGAAATTGCCGACCAGTTTTGAACGACCCGCACCCGCAATAAAAATGCGACCTGCTTCGTCGAGCATAGCGGTGAGTTTTTCATCATACGATTCCTCGGTCGCTTCAAGGATACCAGTGATTTTATCTAAGATAAGTTGTTGATGCATAAGGTTTCCTTTAATTAAACAGCGTCAACTAATTCACGAATTTCACGAGCTGATTCAGCTGGTGAAACTGCGCCATAGATTGCCGCGCCAACAACGATAATGCTTGCGCCTGCACGAACTACGTCTTGAACTGTTTTAGCATTGATACCACCAGCAACTGAAATACGAACGCCTAAGTTCAAACCAGCAATCATGTTTAAATCTGCAAATGGCGTGTCACCTGCCGCTTGAGCATCTAAACCAGTGTGAATACCCATGATTTGTGCGCCAGCTGCCACAGTTGCACGAGCGCAAGCTGCTTTGTCTTCAACGTTGATTAAGTCAATTTGAGCTTCAGCTGCATGTGCATTAGCGGCTTTAATTACGCCTTTGCAAGTTGCCAAACCAGAAACACCTAATACTGTACAGATGTCTGCGCCAGCGGCGTAGAAAGGAGTTGCTTCGTACTCGCCAGCATCCATTGTTTTTAAATCAACTAACAATAATTTGTCAGGAAATTCTGCACGCAATGCTTTAACTAAGTTAATACCGTTGTGTTTAATGCAAGGTGTGCCGATTTCGAAAATATCAATGAACGGTGCAACTTGTTTTGCTAATGAAATAGTTGCGTCGAAATCTAATGAATCTAATGCCATTTGAATCAATGGTTTTGCCATGATGTACACTCCAAAAAAGTTATAGTTATAGTTAAAATGTTACGCTAATTTATGCGGGACTAACTTTAAAGTACAAGGGGTAGCTATGTCAATGCAAAATGCGCCCTAATCCTTTTGGTTATTTTTCTGCATTCAGTTAAGTAATTTTTTTCGGTAATTTGTGAATAAATCAATCACTAAGCAATGCGTTTAAAATTTCAGCTGCACCTTGTGCAAGTAAATCATTAGCCAAATTTTCCCCCATAAAAACAGCATTTTCAAATGTGGCATATCCTTCCGCTCGATAAATCACTGAACCATCAGGCTTTCCAACTAACGCTCGTATAATGATTTTGTCATTTTTTATTTCTGAAAATCCTGCAATTGGCACTTGGCACCCCCCATTCAATTTTGCATTCATTGCTCGTTCAGCGGAAACACAAAGTGCCGTATTTTCATCGTGCAAGGCTTTCAACATTTCGTTAATTTCAGTATCAGCAACACGACATTCAATCCCAATTGCACCCTGTCCACAGGCGGGCAAACTAATTTCTATTGGCAAACGTTGGCGAATTCGACATTCCATATTCAAGCGTTTTAAACCTGCCGAAGCTAAAATAATCGCGTCATAATCGCCTTTATCCAGTTTTGCTAAACGTGTATTCACGTTACCGCGCAGCGATAAAATTTCAGCATTGGGAAAACGTGCTTTAACTTGACATTGACGACGCAAACTTGACGTTCCAATACGAGCATTTTCAGGCAAATCGTCTAATGATTGAAAATGATTTGAGACAAACGCATCGGTAGGATCCTCACGCTTTAAAATAGCTGATAAATGCAGTCCTTCTGGAAATTCGATTGGAACATCTTTCATTGAATGTACCGCAATATCAGCATGTCCTTCAAGCATTCCTTGTTCAAGTTCTTTTACAAATAATCCCTTTCCGCCAATTTTAGCTAATGGTGCATCAAGAATTTTATCGCCGCGCGTCACCATTTTGACAAGCTCGGTTTCAATTGTTGGAAATGCTTGTTTTAAAAGTGCTGCGACGTGTTCAGCTTGCCAAAGAGCTAAAGGACTTTGACGAGTTGCAATTCGAATAATTTTGGTCACGGAATTAGAGTTTTTTAAGTTGAAAATTGTTGAAAGTTTAGCGTAAATCCTAAATTACGTCGAAGGTTAAGTCTGTTACATTTACAATTGCACACACATGACATAGAACAAAATCACTTTTAAAGGAAAATTTACAACAATGTCACAATTTACACATTTTAACGAGGCTAATGAAGCGCACATGGTAGATGTAGGAGATAAAGACTTTACATCTCGCGTCGCCGTCACAGAAGGTTTTATTTCATTGCAACCCACAACATTGGCGTTGATTTTACAAGGAGGTCATAAAAAAGGTGATGTCCTTGGGATTGCCAGAATTGCAGGAATTATGGCGAGCAAACGCACAGCAGATTTAATTCCATTGTGTCATCCTATTTCTCTCACACATGTTGAAATTGCCTTAACACCTGAATCTGAAAAAAATCGGATTTATTGCAAAGTTACTGCAAAAACACATGGACAAACTGGCGTTGAAATGGAAGCCTTAACCGCCACACAAATTACACTCTTAACTATTTATGATATGTGCAAAGCCGTTGATCGTAGCATGGTAATTGATGGTGTTCGATTACTTGAAAAATCAGGTGGGAAATCGGGCAAATGGTATCTTCAAGAAAATTAAATCAGGAATTTTAAACATGACAATAACAATTCAAAACTTAGCAATTATTTGTGATGCAACGATTGAAGGCGGTAATTCAAATCAAATTATTGTCGCAGCAAATGACATCACGACGGCGAAAACAGGGCAAGTTACACAATTAACACAAGCGCGTTATCGCCATAATTTGAAAGAATCTCAAGCATCAGCGTGTTTTATTGCAACAGATTTTGAAGTTCAAGATGTTCCAACATCTTTGGTTTTATTACGTTGCAGCGACCCCGAAATGGCATTTATTAAAGCCATTGAAATTTTACATCCTCAAACACATCACATAACTAAAATTTCACCTCAGTCTGTCATTTCAGAAAACGTAATGTTGCATGAAAATTGTCACATTGGGGCATTTGCAGTGATTAACGAAGGCGTAATTTGTGGTGAAAATAGTGAAATTTTGGCGGGTGTTTATTTAGGTAAGAATGTCAAAATTGGCAAAAATTGTCGAATTTATCCGTATGCCGTGATTTATGACGGCGTTGAGATTGGTGACAACGTCACAATTCATTCTGGTGCTGTAATTGGTGCAGATGGTTTTGGTTATAAATTTCGGAATGGACAACATGTTAAAGTTCCGCAAATTGGTAATGTTGTGATTGGTGATAATGTTGAAATTGGTGCAAATACTTGCGTAGATAGAGGTGCGTTAGGCAGTACGATTATTGGTTCTGGTACTAAAATCGATAATTTAGTTCAAATTGGACACAACAATAAAATTGGTCAACACGTCATTATTTGTGGTCAAACGGGCATTTCTGGTTCGTGTATGATTGAAAATTATGCCATTTTAGCGGGAAGTACAGGAATTGCTGACCATGTAAAAATTGGACAAGGGGCAGTAATAATGGCGAGAGCGGGGGTTGCTAATGATGTTGAAGCAAAAACGCAAGTTTTTGGAAGTCCCGCGAAAGAAAAACGGGTGGCATATCGTGAGCAAGTGGCGATTAGTCAATTACCTGATTTACTGAAAACAATTAGACGAATGGAAGAGCGAATTTTTCAATTAGAAGCAAAAAATCAAAACACTTAAAAAATGAAGCCCGATTTTTGAATTTTCAAAAATCGGGCTTCATTGCAACAGAATAGTCTCAACTAAAGATTATTGAGTTCTGTTGTTCATGTGTTTATTTTCAATTTTTTGGAAAACTTCAGCTTGGCTTTGAGCAACTGCACCACTTTGTAAGTGCTTAGTTTCATCTGCTTTTAACATTAAAACTAAAATAACTGTTGTTGCAATCAAACCACCGATGTAAAACCAGAAATAATCTTTTTCTTGTGCTTCTGACATTTTTGAATCCTCAAAGTTATTATTATTTTATCTCTCTTTTGAAGAGGTCGCTTTAAACGACGGAGATATTTTTATCATGGATTTAGGTTTCGTGTCAAAACCATAATTTAAAAAATGACATAAAGTTATGCAATCATTTAATTTACGCGGATAAAAGAGTTATCAATCGTAAATGCAAACCGCCAAAGCTGCCGTTACTCATCAACACGACATGGCAGTTATTTTCTATTTCATTTAAAAATTTTTCGGCAATGGCATCCAATGTTTGAAAAACCACAGTATTACTTGCCAATGTCAACGCACTTTGTGAATCAGGCTGG
>CAIVBX010000049.1 GCA_903904275.1 uncultured Pseudomonadota bacterium | reverse complement strand
TCATCATGTAAATAAAAATGCCCTTCGTCTTCGAGTTTTATTTGTCGATATTGCGGATTGATTTTTCCCGCTACTTGGCGTTCTCTCGCGCTATTTACAACGTTTGGCATATCTAACGCACCGTAAATATCAAACATCGGCAATGTGATTTTGGGAATAATTTGCAATGTTTCAGCTTCTTTTACATTTGTTTCAAGCACAGGCAAACTGATTGTAATTAACGCATTTACGTCTGGTGCTTTTTCTGTCAACGCAAAACTTGCCATTAAACCTCCTAAGCCATAACCAATCACAACGATTTTTTCCGCTTTTTCTTTTTTAGCAAATTGAATACCTGCTAAAAGTCGTGCTTTAGCATTAGGAAAAAGCGAAAAATAATCTTCAATCGGCGCGGATGCTTCACGAATTGGCATTTGCAACGATAACGTTGCCCAATTATGTTCAGGAAAAAACGTGCGTAATGATTTAATAATCGCTTGTTGATTTGGATGTCCGCCTGTGTCGTGCAATAAAATGATAATTCCTGCGCGCGGATTTTTGGTCGTATCTGTATATAAACCGAGAAATTTTTTGTTCGATGCGTCTAGCTGAATAGCATGACCGACAGTCAGTGTTTTTTGAATATCGGTCGCAAATTCGAGTTCTCGTTTTTCATCACTTGCCACGCACGTCATCGCGCTACATAACAAAAGCGTGAAAATTAAACGTGGAAATTTTGTGATAAACATACGCCTTTTTCCTTAATTACATGCTGTAAATTACGTCACGATTACCGCTTTTGGGGTCGTTAATTTTTTCTTTAATATCTGATTTTACTTTGCCTTGTCCCATTCTATCGCGGTCGTATTTCGCCATCATTTCTTCCCATGATTTATAAGTTTGGTATTCTGCCGCACCTTCTGTTTTACGTTTTTGATAGATTTCTTTACCCATTGCTACAATTTCGTCAGGTGTTTTTTCATCAATCGTTTTTAAAAATACCGCGTTATCTTTTTTCTCGTCGCGTACCATCCAAAATGACATTTCGTATTCAACCCGTTTTTCTTCTGGCAAGCGTGTTTTAATCATTTTCACAGAACGATAAGCGGTTTTTTCTGTATGTCCGTTGATTTTTTGACCATTATTACAAGCCATCAACATCGTGCTAGTCGCAAGTAATAAGATAAGCGGCAGTTTTTTCATTTTGGTGTAACCTTAAAAGTAAAATTAGGTAGTGAAGTTTAACATTAGAATTAGGTTCTGTATTCGGCGTTAATTTTCACATAGTCATACGAAAAATCGCAGGTTAAAACCGTTTGTGAAAATTCACCGCGTCCTAATTTTACATCAATCAAAATTTCGGCTTGATTCATAACAGCTTGTCCTGCTTCTTCGGTGTAATCCTCAGCGCGTCCGCCATTTCGCACAATGCAAACATCGTCTAAATAAATCCGAATTTTGTCGAGTTCCATTTCAACTACCCCTGCGCGTCCAACGGCTGCCAAAATGCGCCCCCAATTTGGGTCGCTCGCAAAAAAAGCCGTTTTGACTAATGGCGAATGCGCGATGGTTTTGGCAACTTGAACGGCTTCGGCATCATTTGCCGCTTCCGAAACCACGATTCGCATTAACTTGGTTGCACCTTCACCATCACGGACAATCAATTCAGCTAACGCTTTCATTACGTCCAAAATTGCTGAGGCAAAAATTTGATAACTTTCAGAATTTTCTAAAATTTCAGGCGCATTTGAACAACCACTAGCCATTAAAACACACGCATCATTGGTTGATGTATCACCATCCACTGTGATGCGATTAAACGATAATTCTGTCGCGCTTGCTAAACAGTGTTGCAATAACGGCTGACTGATTTTGGCATCTGTCGCAATAAAACTAAGCAATGTCGCCATATTTGGCTGAATCATGCCCGCGCCTTTTGAGATTCCGTTAATCGTGATGGTTTCATCATTTAACAAAATCGTTTTTGTGACACCTTTTGGAAAGGTGTCGGTTGTCATAATCGCTGTTGCCGCGTTTTTCCAATTATTTTCTGAAAAATTGGCAACCGCTTTGGGCAACGCAATTTTGATTTTTTCAACAGGCAAAGATTGACCAATTACGCCTGTTGAAAAAGGCAAAACGTGCTGTTTTTGACCGCTTGTTATTTTGGCTAAATCGTCGCAAGTTTGGATTGCGTCTTGCATTCCTTGTTCACCTGTTCCCGCATTAGCATTGCCTGAATTGATTAACAACCAACGTGGCGATTGCGTTAAATTTTTTCGTGCTAACACAACAGGCGCGGCACAAAACGCATTTTGGGTAAAAACGGCTGCACAAGTCGCGGTTTCTGAAAATTGAAAAATCAACAAATCGTCACGCACAGTTTGTTTGATGCCAGCGTTCGTTGTGCCAATTTGAATGCCTGAAATTGGCGGCATATTAGGAAAATCTGTTTGTCCGACAGCCATATTTTTACCCTTTTAAAAAATTAAAAAATGCTTTTTGTGACAGCAACTTTGACGATGTACGCAAAAGCCAATAACGCGCCACCAAAAGCATACCAGCGTTTTTCATCTGGTAATTTCAACGCCATAATGCCTAATACAACATAACCTAATAACGCAACGATTTTGGCAACAATCCAACCGAATTGACCATCAAGCCAATGCCCTTGAAAAACAAGGCTTAAACCCGTCAAAATCACCACGCCGTTAATAGCGTGTGGCGCGATATTGACCCATTTCAATTGCATTATTTCAGGACGAAATTTTGTTGCGGCAACACGCCCTAAAAAACCCACCAATGACAACGCGATAAACAATAAATGTAAATGTTTCATAATTTTTAATCGTAGCTGTAATGTTTTCTTAATGGTTTAACCACTTCCCAATCACTTTCTAAGCCTTCAAGGAAAAAGACTAAATCGCCTGCCACAATTCGCACAGGTTCTTCACCTTTTGGTGTGACTAAAATTTCACCTTCCAACACATAGGCTTTTTCAGTTTCATCAAAATCAATGTTGAATTTTGATACTTCTTTTTCCCAAATGTCCCAACTTGCTACGTTCAATTCTTTCAAACGTTCTTCGCTTGGGTTGTGTTCAATAACGATAAGGTCTGACATAATTTTCTCTCTGGTTGTGGTTAAAAATGGGTAATTTGTGTTTGCCAAAAATCTAACGTCGGATTTTTTAACAAATGGTTTATAAATTCAGTGGCTTTCGCTAAATTTTGTTTCGCTTTTTCGCCTAAATCTTCGCCAAGTTCAAAACTTTCTGCGCCAATCGCTAATAAAAAACAAGGCGGCGGCGTTTCTTTTTTAATTGTTAGATAAGTATCTAAAATCGCGGCGGGAGTCATCGCGTGTGTTGTATGACTTAAATCCCGAACAGGTTGCAAGCGCGTAAATTCAAATGCGATGTCACTTTTTGCTGACGCATCAACAAAAATCACCTGTTCACGATTTTCCAAATCGAGCGCGTGTTCAATTTGAAGTTGAAAATCCGTCAACAAATCGATATTTTCAAGCGAAAAATTCGCTTCAATGTGTTCTAACATCAACACACCTAGCGCGTCGTCGCCACGACTTAAATTGCCGTAGCCAAAAATTAAAATAGGTTTTGTCATTAGGATTTCATTTTTCAAAAGTGAATAATCTTTCGCTAGAATTTTCCAGTAACGCTGTCATTTCACCCGACATACCAATCAACTGAAATTGCTCAAGATGACGTTGATGGTTCAACAACCCAAACACCATCCAAATTTTTCACCAAAACAGTTGTGCAATTTAATTCTTTTGCACCACCGATTTGATTGGGTAATTGCTGAACTACCACACGATTTTGAGCGCGTAAATCTCGAATCGTTTCACATAAAGCTACATCTTCAACATAAGGTGCAAAAATTTTGTCTTGTTGTGGTTGTTCAATGTCATTTTGTTTATTGAGCGCGGTTAAAACTTTCAAATCTGCACTAAAACCTGTCGCAGGACGTTCACGCCCAAAAATTGCGCCGATATTGTCGTAACGTCCACCGCGTGCGATTTCTTTACCAATCGTTGGTACAAATGCCGCAAACACAACGCCTGTGTGATAGTGATAACCGCGCAATTCTGCCAAATCAAAACTAATTGAAAGCGATGGAAAATAACGCGCTAACGCAGTTGAAATGGCTTCTAAATCATCTAACGCATTTTGAACATTTTTAGATTTAAATAATTCACGCGCTTTTGCCAAAACGGTTTTATCGCCATTTAATTCAGGTAATTTCAACAATGCGATTTTTAAATCGTCCGTTAAATTATAACTTTCGAGTAATTCTTTTAATTCAGGACGCGCTTTGCGTTGCAACACATCAAATAATTCACTTTCTTGCACTGCGGAT
>CAIVBX010000048.1 GCA_903904275.1 uncultured Pseudomonadota bacterium | reverse complement strand
CAATCAAATGATTCAAATAAAAATAACCTAAAACTAACGCCACGCCATACAACACGAAGTTAATCAACAACGGGATTAACACAAAAGGACGCAACGCGGGGGTTTTAAGCAATTGCAATCCTTTCCACAAACTCGAAATCACTTGAATCATTTTTGCAAAATCCGAATGCCGTTTGCGTGTTCATAAGGATTTAAAACTACGCCATTTTCTGTGACGATTGCGTCAATTAACGTTGCGGGCGTAATGTCAAAAACAGGATTCCACGCGCTAACCAATGAATTTGGTGTGTCGTAACAAGCAGGTAAAAATTCACGCGCAGTTCGATATTCAATTTCAATGTTGTCGCCATTTTCTAAATGCCAATCAATGGTTGAATTTGGCGCAACAACCATAAATTTTACGCCGTGTTGTTTTGCTAACGTGGCGAGCGAATAAGTGCCGATTTTGTTAGCGGTGTCGCCATTTGCTGCAATTCTATCTGCGCCAACAATAATCCAATCAATTTTGCCTGATTTCATCAACCACGCGGCGGCTGAATCGGCAATTAACGTGACAGGAATACCATCTTGCGAAAGTTCCCAGACCGTTAAACGTGCGCCTTGTAACCAAGGACGTGTTTCGCCTGCAAACACATTGAGTTCTTTATCTCTCGCCACAGCACTACGAATTACACCTAATGCAGTGCCGTAACCACCTGTTGCTAAACTACCTGTGTTGCAATGCGTCATTACACCTTTTGCGCCCGTCAATAAATCTGCACCGAATTCGCCCATTTTTTTATTTGCGGCTTTGTCATCAGCATGAATGTTAATCGCGCACATTGCCACTGCCGCTAGAATATCATCATGAATGCCTGCTAAAACGCTTTTCATTTTGTCTAATGCCCAAAATAAATTCACTGCTGTTGGGCGTGATTGCGCTAACATTTCAATATCACGAGCAACTAATTGTTGCCAATTTTCGGATTTCAAATGTTGCTTAACAGACAAAACTACGCCATAAGCGGCGGCGATTCCGATGGCAGGCGCACCACGAACACGCATTGATTTAATAGCATCTGTCACACCAGCGGCATCAGAATAACTGTCGTAATTTGTGATTTCAGGTAATTGTCGCTGGTCTAAAACCTCTAACGTTTTTCCTGTCCAAATAAGTGCTTTTACCGTTTCGTTTGTCATTCTGTTTATCCTGCTAGTTTTACGGAATTTCGTTTTTCGCGTTTTACTTTGTATAACGCCTCGTCGGAAAGTGTGAGTAATTCTTTCCATGTTGGCAATCCCTCGACGCAACACGCAACGCCAATACTCACTGTCATTGGTTTTAAAAGTGGCACATTAGCAACTTGATGGGTTTCAATTGTGCGACGAATACGTTCTGCCAACAATAAGGCTTCTTTTGCACCTGTATTTGGCGCGATAATCAAAAATTCCTCACCACCTAAACGACACGGCGTATCAGAAGGACGAGTGCAAGCACGCATAATTTTTGCCGCATGGATCAAAACTAAATCACCTGCATCATGTCCTAATGAATCATTCACCGATTTAAAATGATCTAAATCAAGCATCAAAACACTTAATGGACGATGCGTGCGGTGTGCGGTTGCCCACTCTTGTTCAAGGCGATTCAACGAATATCGGCGATTTGATAAACCTGTTAAAACATCGGTATTTGCCATCAATTCCAAACGGCGATTCGCCACCGCTAATTCAGCAATATAACGCTGTAAATCTTTATGTTCTTTTTCAACTTCTTGTTGCAATTTAATAATTCGTTCGCCAGCTCGAATACGCGCTAATAATGCTTTCAAACTTACAGGAGTGACAACATAATCATCAATGCCCGCATTAAATGCTTCAATCAAAGCATTTTCTTCTTCGGTCGATGTCAGCATGATGATGTAAATTGCTCTGCCCCAAGTTGAAGAATGCAGTGTTTTTGAAAACTCTATACCGCTCATTGGCTTCATGTGCCAATTTGTAATAATTAAATCAGGTTTATTTTCAAGTGCATATTTCAACGCTAAATTACCGTCTTTTGTTTCAAAAACTTGATGCCCTGCAGCGTTGAGTTGTTTGGATAATTTTGTTGACGAGGTTACGTCTTCATCAACAAGCAAAATACTTAATCCAGAACCCGTGTAACCGATTGAAATTTTTAAAGGTATATTTGTGTTGGATTCAGAAGATTCTCGAATATCTGTTTTGATGTTAATTATTGCGCCCCAATCATGCCATTGTTTCAATACCGAATTAACAAACGGTATAAGTTCTTCCTCGCCAAAATCATTTGACTGCGATTCCATTATCAAATTTGGCAATAACGTTTCACGATATTCATCATCAGCAATGCAATAATTCGCTATTGTATTGGCAAAAATTAACTGTTTTGCGAGACGATTTACTTTTGATGTTCCGATTCCATTTGAATCAAAACACAATTTCAATGCTTCAATAAAAAGATCTGCAAACCCCCAATCTTTAAGCAACATCAATGTTAATGCGTTGTGATTGATAGCAAAATTTTCTTGTTCAAGTTTTAAAAGTGCTTTTTCATTTTGCGCGTCCAGAATACATTTTCCATAATCTTCTGCCCATGCTGTCGCTAAAGCCAATCGTCCAATATCTTTAAGTAATCCTAGCGTGAATGCTTCTTCAGAACTGACAATCTGTTCGCGTCCATTCAAACTTGAAATAACTACCGCAGTGACTAATGATTTTGACCAATACAAAGTGTAATCAAAATTAGAACATCGGTTGTAAGTGTCATTACTGACTAATGACAAACTTAATGCAAAATTCTTAACTGCCGTCATGCCCATCATAATAATGGCATCATTGATATTGCTAATTGAACGATGTGCGCCTACCGAAGCAGAATTCGCAAATTGCAAAATTCGTCCACTTAATGCAGGATCAAGTTTAATTAATTTCGTGACATCATTGATATTTGCATCTTCACGTTGTAACAATTTCATAATTTCTAATGCGGTTCCCGAAGGCGAAGGTAATCGATTAGAGGCTTTTAATTCATAAAAATTAAAGGTTTCAGACATAAAGTTTTATTTTCTTTCAAATAAGTTATGGATTAACCGCGTGTTAAATTAGTTAACGTCATCAGTCATAATTTTAAATTTAGCAATTTTATTTTTTCGAGCGGCATTTTCTAATGCGAGTAATTTGTCGTATTTGTGCCGTTACATTTAAGTCGTCAATAGAAATTTCGTTTGAGCTGTAACTGCTGTAACTAAGAGTGTAAGCGGTATATAATCACACGTTTTCATTAAACTTTCACTAAATTCACACTGGAAAAAAGTATGCTGGGCAAACTCGTCAAACTCGTTATAGGTAGCCGCAACGACAGGCTGATTAAGAAAAAAAGAGTATTAGTTAAAAAAGTCAACGCACTGTCTTCGGAATACGAAAAACTGTCTGACGAAGCGTTAAAAGCCAAAACACAAAAATTTCGTGACCGTTTAGAAAACGGCGAAAAACTGAATCATTTATTACCTGAAGCCTTTGCTACTGTGCGTGAAGCCTCAACGCGCGTTTTTGGAATGCGCCATTTCGATGTACAAATGATTGGCGGCATGATTTTGCATAATGGCAAAATTGCTGAAATGAAAACAGGTGAAGGTAAAACGTTAATGTCTACGCTTGCCGCGTATTTAAATGCCTTACCTGCTCGCGGTGTTCACGTTGTTACGGTCAATGATTATTTGGCAAAACGTGATAGCGAAACAATGAGCAAACTTTACAGTTTTCTCGGCATGACAACGGGCGTGATTTTGTCGCAAATGGAAGCACATGAACGCCGTCACGCTTATAATTGCGACATTACTTACGGTACAAATAACGAATTTGGTTTTGATTATTTGCGTGACAACATGGCGTTCACACTCGAACACAAAGTACAACGTGATTTACATTTTGCGATTGTTGATGAAGTAGATTCAATTTTGATTGATGAAGCGAGAACGCCGTTAATCATTTCAGGTCCTACTGATGACACCAGTGATTTGTACATTAAAATCAATGCCATCATTCCGCATCTCACAAAACAACTCAAAGAAAATGAAGCGGGTGATTATTCGGTTGATGAAAAATCCAAACAAATTCATTTAACCGAAGACGGTCATGAAAACATTGAACGTTTGCTTGCTGAAAATGGCTTAATTCAAGAAGGCAGTAGTTTATATGACCCAATAAATTTGCGATTAATGCATTACATGAGTGCCGCATTACGCGCTTACGCTTTATTCAGACGCGATGTTGAATACATCGTCAAAGACGGTCAAGTGGTTATTGTTGATGAATTCACAGGACGCACGATGCCAGGTCGTCGTTGGTCGGAAGGTTTGCATCAAGCGATTGAAGCAAAAGAAGGCGTGCGAATTCAAAATGAAAATCAAACGCTCGCAGCGATTACCTTCCAAAATTATTTTCGATTATACGAAAAATTGTCTGGAATGACAGGAACTGCTGACACTGAAGCCTTTGAATTAAATAAAATTTATGGTTTAGAAGTCGTTGTTGTACCAACACATCGCAATATGATTCGCCGTGATTTAGGTGATGTCATTTTTTTAACAGCAAAAGAAAAATATGAAGCTGTCGCAGCTGATGTTAAAGAATGCGTTTCACGCGGTCAGCCTGTTTTAGTCGGTACAACGTCAATTGAAAATTCTGAATTATTATCGAATTTATTGACACAACAAGGTATCAAACACGAAGTTTTGAATGCGAAACAACATGAACGTGAAGCCCATATTATTGAACAAGCAGGACAACCGTATGCTGTCACCATTGCTACAAATATGGCGGGACGTGGAACGGATATTGTTTTAGGTGGAAATTTAGAAGCGGAATTACACGCGCTTGGTGACGTTTCAAAAGCTGAAAAAGATAAAGTTCGTGGTGCATGGCTTGACCGTCATAACGCGGTTGTAACGAGTGGTGGTTTGCACGTCATTGGTTCTGAACGCCATGAATCTCGCCGCATTGATAACCAATTGCGCGGTCGTTCAGGTCGTCAAGGCGATCCAGGTTCAACACGTTTTTTCTTGTCACTTGAAGACGATTTGATGCGAATTTTTGCTTCGGAACGGGTTGCAGGTTTGATGCAAAAATTAGGCATGGGCAACGGCGAAGCAATTGAACATCCTTGGGTTACACGTTCTATTGAAAACGCACAACGCAAAGTCGAAGCGCACAATTTCAACATTCGTAAAGAAATTCTTGCTTATGACGACGTGGCAAACGACCAACGCAAAGTGATTTATACACAACGCAGCGAAATTATGGCGGCGGACGATATTTCTGAAATCATTACCGCGATTCGTGAAGATGTCGTCAACAATATGATTACGCTATACATTCCAGCTCGCACAATGGTTGACCAATGGAATATCACAGGATTAGAAGAACATTTGCGCTTGGAATTTGGCGTTGAAATTGCGGTACAGCAATTGCTTAATCAAGATAAAAAATTGCAAGAAGAAGGATTGCGTCAAAAAATCATTGCTATTTTGGAAGCAAATCACGCAGAAAAAGAAGAAGCTTTAGGCAAAGAAACCTTACGAAATGTTGAAAAAACATTCATGTTGCGCGCATTAGATCACAACTGGAAAGAACATTTGGCGGCAATGGATTATTTGCGTCAAGGCATTCATTTCCGTGGTTACGCGCAAAAAGATCCAAAACAAGAATACAAGCGTGAAGCATTTGAAATGTTCACAAGTTTGTTGGAAACGATTAAATTTGAAGTTGTTGGTTTGTTATTCAAAATTCCAATGCAACCAAATGCGTTACATTCTGAATTAGAAGCCGATTTTGCAAACATTCCAACAGGCTCTATTGAACATGACAACGAACATTTAGCTGCAATTGCAGACAGTGAACAACCGACTTTTGTTCAAATGCCGAGCAGTTTGACGCAAGATAGTGTTGGCAGAAATGATCCTTGTCCTTGTGGCTCAAATTTGAAATATAAACAGTGTCACGGAAAATTGGTTTAACGTTGATGAAGTAATCACGTTTATTACCGAATGACCGTGAAATAAACGTGATTACATCCGTCATTAACTTTGAAAAATCATGAATTGGTTAGAAACTAAACTCCATTTTAAGCCCAACTTTAAAATCAATTTTTCTATCTTTAGGAAAAAACCAACGACTATTTTGGGCATTGACATCACGACAACGGTTGTCAAACTTTTAGAACTTAGTCGTAACGAAAATCATCAGTATCAAGTCGAAAGTTATATGGTTATACCGTTACCGCGTGATGTAGTGGTGGATAAACAATTAACGAATGTCCAAATTATTGGCGAAGCCATCAAAAGAGCCGTTCATCGTTCTAATACAAATTTAAAACAAGCCGCCGTTGCTGTAGGTGGTTCGTCTGTTATTGCAAAACAAATTACATTGCCTGCGGATTTAACGGATGATGAAATGGTTGAGCAAATCATGATTGAAGCCGAACAATATATTCCTTATGGCATTGACGAAGTGAATTTTGATTTTGAAGTTCAAAATCAAAATGAAATTGATGCTAATCGCGTCAACGTGTTGCTTGCTGCTTCTCGCCGTGAAAATGTTGAAGACCGCGTTGCGGCTTTAGCCATTGCAGGATTGAAAGCAAAAGTAGTCGATATTGAATCTTTTGCCATTGAAAATGCGTTTGTTTTTTTAGCAAATCAATTACCTTATCCTGTTGAAAATAAAACAATTATAGTCATTGAAATTGGTGCGAATTTAACTACGCTACATGTTTTATTCAATTCTCGTGCAATTTACACCCGCGAACAAAATTTCGGAGGACGGCAATTAACCGAGGAAATTCAACATAATTATGGATTAAGTTTTGAAGAAGCTGGCATCGCAAAAAAATTAGGCGGATTGCCAGACAATTACGAAAGCGATGTTCTTGAACCGTTTAAACGCAGCATGATTCAGCAAATTCAACGCGCCATTCAATTTTTTGTCGCCTCCAATGCAAATCGTCCGATTGATGCGGTGATTCTTGCTGGAGGTTGTGCAACGATTGCAGGCGTTGATAAATTGGTTTCTAAAGCTCTCAATGTGCCAACATACGTTGCGAATCCATTTATCAATATGTCATTATCGTCACGGGTTAATGCGTCAAATTTAGCCAAAGATGCCCCGACAATGCTAATTGCGTGTGGTTTAGCGTTACGGAGTTTTGACAATGATTAAAATTAACTTATTGCCATGGCGCGAAGAATTACGCAAACAAAAACAAAAACAATTTAACGACACAATTGCCATTTGGGTTATGTTTTCAGCGGTAATTTTTGCAGGTATTCATTTTTATTTTGATAATCAGCAAGCCTATCAAACACAACGTAATAATTTATTACAAAATGAAATTACGACGATAGACAAAAAAATTGTTGCCATTAAAGACATCGAAGAAACCAAAAATCGTCTTCTAAATAAAATTACGGTTATTCGCGATTTGCAGCGTTCACGTCCTGAAATTGTACATTTATTCGATGAAATTCCACGCATCACGCCAGATAGTCTTTTTATTACAAAATTGACTCGAACAAATAGAAATTTAACCTTTGAAGGGAAATCACAATCGAATACCTTTATTTCTGCATTTATGACTTCCATTGAAAAGTCAGCAAGTCTAACAACACCCTCTTTGGAGGTTATCAAATTGCAAGAAAAACTGGCAACTGACAAATTAGGTAATGATAAATTTCAAGATTTTACCTTACGAACTCAGCAACGTGATTTACAGAAAACAAAATAAGACACGATTATGGCTATAGAACTAACAGAAATCGATTTATCTGACATTGATTGGGATTTTAACGAAGCATGGCGTTGGCCTGTTGCGGTTCGTGGTTTTGTAATTGCTTTTATATGTGTGAGTATTATTGGTGCAGGCGTTTATTACGATACGCTTGAACAATTGCAACAATTGGAAACGTTACAAAAAAAAGAAGTCGAATTAAAAACGATATTCGAGTTTAAAAACAGTCAAGCTGAAAATCTATCGGCGTATCAAGAACAACTTTCTCAAATTGAACATCAACTTCAAAACATTATTAAACAAATGCCGCTTGAAGAAGAAGTCGCAGGCTTGTTAATTGACATTACGCAAACTGGCATCAAAAGTGGATTGGAATTCAAACTGTTCAAACCAGCTCCTACGGTTCGACAAGATTTCTATTCCGAATTACCTATTAACATTGAAGTTGTTGGTAAATATGAAGAATTATTATTGTTTATTAGCGGATTAGCATCTTTGCCGCGTATTGTGACGATTCACGATTTAACCATTGTTCCTGTTGATAAAGCTAAATTTAGCAAACAAAGCGCGATGATAATGTCGGTTTTAGTGAAAACATACCGTGAAAATGCAAGTGGTAAAAATGATGCAAAATAACGCGATGACTTTTTTTAAGATTCGTATTTTCATCATAGCGGTGACAATAACGAACTTAACAGCATGCAATAATGATGACTTTAGTGATTTGCATGCTTATATTGCTAGCGTCAAAGCACGTCCTAAAAGTGCAATAAAATCGTTGCCCGATTTTGAAGCTATTGAACCTTTCGTCTTTAATGGTGATAAAAATTTGCGTGACCCATTTAAATTAGTTGAAAAAATGCCAACGCCTGAAGAACAAGTCGCGCAAGAAACAGAACCTGACAACGGCATTCATCCCGATGTAAATCGTGTAAAAGAACCTTTAGAGGTTTTCTCTTTAAGCGGTTTAAAAATGGTCGGCACTATCAACATGGGGTCAACTTTATGGGGCTTGATTAAAGCTGATGGTAACAACATTTATCGCGTTAAAAAAGGCGATTACCTTGGTAAAAATGACGGAAAAATTATTCAAATTGACAAGAAAAAAATCGAACTCATTGAAATTTTACCCAGCAATCCAGGTCGGTTTGTTGAACAATCCACTACATTAACTCTCGTTGAATAATCCTATGTTGCCGCTAAAAATGACCTCTCGCTTTAGTTTGTTCGTGACATTTCTGTTATTGTTTTCATTTTCTATTTTGGGAAATGCAGAATCTCTCACATTATCTGCAATTAACTTTACATCACAAGGTAATGATAAATTACAAATTCAGATTGATTTGTCTGGCACAGCAATCAATCCTAAGGTCTTTAAAACTGACAATCCTGCCCGAGTCGTGCTTGATTTTGCAGGCGTGAGGAATGGTTTAACAAAAAAAATATATCCTATCAATCAAGGCGCAGCATTAAATGCTTATGTAATTGAAGCAAATGGACGTTTGCGGATAATTTTGAATTTGTTGGAAGCAATGCCTTACGATATTGAAACAAATGGAAATAAAGTTCTTGTTACATTAAATGCCAGTAAAGAGATGGCAACGTTAAAAGCACCACCACCAAAATTAAGTACCGCTGAAACCACAAAAGCGACAAATGCAAAAGTCGCGCAATATATTCCACAACAAACCATTAGCGGTTTTGATTTTAAACGTGGTGATAAAAACGAAGGTCGCATTTTGGTGTTATTAGCAAATCCAAATACGCTGGTAAATTCCAAAAAAGAAAATGGCAAAGTGGTTATCAATTTTTTAAATACCCAATTGCCTGAAGGATTGGCAAAACGTTTAGATGTTTCAGAATTTGCAACACCTGTTAAATTTATCGACACCGTGTCAGCCAAACAAGAAACAACATTGACTGTGACAACGATTGATGAATTGTATGATTATTCGGTCTTTCAATCTGACGGTTT
>CAIVBX010000047.1 GCA_903904275.1 uncultured Pseudomonadota bacterium | reverse complement strand
TTGTGGTGTCTTATGCGAAATTTTTAAATTATCCCGCGACTGCAAATGCAATTCCGCCTGTTGTTCCCGTTAAAAATACCGCTGTTGTTGAAGATGCGTCATTACCAATTGTGAAAGCGCCGCAAAGCATTCCTGATGCGGCAACAATTTTAATCGATTGGCAAAACGGCACAAATACACTCGGTTTTAATAATGTGGTAGATGGGTCGGGGTTTGCGAAACGTTGGGGCATTGCTTTCAATAGTGTTGACCGTAACACGTCTGTTAAAGCCGATGGTACAGGTGGTGACCCTTGGCGTTACATCAAAATTGATGGCTACGCGCCAACTTTAGAGAATGTTGCGGCGGGTGTTTATCCAGATTGGACAGAAGGTGCAGCACTTTATCAAACAACAAAATCCAGTGACAAGCAGTGGGATGTTAAAACGAAATTACTTAAAGCCTTAACGGATGGTTGGAGTAGTCCAGCGGTGATTGGTGCATATACATCAACACAAGCATGGGGCAAAACAGGTGCGTTTGTAACGAGTGTAGATCCACGCGGTTTTGTGACAGGGATTCCATTTGATGCTAGTAATCCTGTGATTCCTTTCTCACACAAAGGCACAGATGGTGCAATTCATTCTGAAATCGTTCCTGTCGCAGATTCAAATGCAACAGGCGGGTTGGAAATTCAGTTGAAATAATTTTTGTTGAACTTTGCACGCTATGTTTTAACGTAACGTGCAAGGTTGATTTTAACGCTAAAAATTTAGAGGTATTGTCATGTTTCTCAAAAAATTAACGTATTATTCATTCGCTAGCTTTTTTTTAATTACCATAAATAGCGTTGCTTATGCAGAAACAACGCTCGTTGCGGTCGCCTCAAATTTCACCAAACCAATGACCGAAATTGCCGCTGAATTTGAAAAAGAAACTGGACACACGGCGCAATTATCGTTTGGTGCATCTGGAAAATTTGTATCGCAAGTTGAAAACGGCGCACCATTTGAAGTGTTTTTAGCTGCTGACGATAAAAGTCCCACTAAATTACAACAAAGCGGTTTTGCAGTTCAAGGCAGCCATTTTACTTATGCTTTAGGAAAATTGGTTTTATGGTCAAATACGGCGAATTTTGTTGATAATAAAGGTGAGGTTTTAAGTAAAGGTGGTTTTGAACATTTATCACTAGCAGACCCAAAACTTGCACCGTATGGCGCGGCGGCAATTGAAGTTTTAACAAATAAAAATGTTTTTAATAAGTTAAAACCACTTTTTGTACTTGGTGAAAACATTTCACAAACGCATCAATTTGTCAGCACAGGAAATGCGGAATTGGGTTTTGTTGCGTTATCGCAAGTTAGCGAAAATGGTAAATTCACCAGCGGTTCAGGTTGGATTGTGCCGCAAAATTTGTATACGCCGATTAAACAGGACGCGGTTTTATTAAAAACAGGTGAAGAAAATCCTGCTGCAAAAGCGTTACTTGATTATTTGAAATCTGAACCAGCAAAAACCATTATTAAAAAATACGGCTACGATTTACCGAACTGATTATGCTCACATCTGCCGATTTCGCCACGCTGTTATTAACGTTTAAAGTCGCCAGCCTTGCTACGATTTTTATGTTGTTATTCGGAACGCCGCTCGCGTGGTGGTTAGCGCGAACATCGTCAAAATTCCGTGGCATTATCAACGCAATTGTTGCATTGCCGCTGGTTTTGCCGCCAACAGTTTTAGGTTTTTATCTACTAATTTTATTGGGTAAAAATGGAATTGTCGGTGAATTCACAATGTGGTTAGGCATTGGCACGTTGCCTTTTACGTTTGCAGGTTTGGTCGTCGCCTCAGTTTTATATTCGATGCCTTTCGTTGTTCAGCCATTGCAAACGGCTTTTTTAAGCATTGGCAATCAACCGTTAGAAGCCGCTGCAACATTACGCGCAAGTCCGATAGATACTTTTTTCAGTGTGGTTTTACCGCAATCAAAAGCAGGTTTTTTAACCGCCACAATTTTAGGTTTCGCGCACACTGTCGGTGAATTTGGCGTGGTTTTGATGGTCGGCGGCAACATTCCCGATAAAACGCGCGTTGTCTCCGTACAAATTTATAATCACGTCGAAGCTCTCGAATATACGCAAGCACATTGGCTCGCAGGTGGTTTGCTTGTGTTTTCATTTACTGTACTGTTGATTCTTTACACCGTTTTAAAAACGTCACCTCACGTCAAATGAACCGAAAATTAAACAAATTTATTACCGCGCGTTTCAAACTCGATTACGGTGAATTTCAATTATCCGTGAATTTACGTTTGCCTAATTCTGGTGTGACGGTTTTATTTGGGCATTCGGGCAGCGGCAAAACCACGTTGTTACGTTGCATTGCAGGTTTGCAACAAGCGCAACAAAGTTATTTGGAAATTAACGGCAGCATCTGGGAAGACAGCGATGTCGGTGTTTTTCTGCCAACATATCAACGTCCGCTTGGTTATGTATTTCAAGAGGCAAATTTATTTTTACATTTGAGCGTGCGTGAAAATTTGAATTTTGGGTTGAAACGAATTAAAGCCAGTTTAAATAATCCAAAATTTGAACAAATTATCAATTTACTTGGTATTAAACATTTGCTTGAACGAATGCCAGAGCGTTTATCAGGTGGCGAAAAACAACGGGTTGCCATTGCGCGAGCGTTGGTTTTGAACCCTGAAATTTTGTTGATGGATGAGCCACTTGCATCGCTTGATGCGAAACGAAAACAAGAAATTTTACCGTTTCTCACGCGCTTAAATCAGGAATTAAACATTCCCGTTTTGTATGTCACACATTCACAGCAAGAAGTCGCGCAACTCGCTGATTATTTGGTTGTTTTAGAATCAGGAAAAGTGCAGGCTTCAGGAACGTTGTCAGAAACATTAAGTCGTTTGGATTTATCACTTTCACAAGACCGAGAAGCGACAACCGTTTGGAATGCAACTGTTGTTGAACATGAAACGGAATTTCATTTAACGCGCGTTGCAATTGAAAATGGTTCGCTGAGTTTGCCTGCGATTGATGCCAAAATTGGAACCTCATTGCGGGTTCAAATTTATGCGCGTGATGTCAGTATTGTTTTAGAAACATCACGCGCCACCAGTATTTTGAATGTTTTACCCGCCACAATTATTGATATTGCAGACGGTGAAAGTGGGCAAAGTATTGTCCGTTTGGAAGTCGGAAATCAACCGCTACTTGCCCATATCACACGAAAATCAGCCGTAGTTTTGAATTTAAAAATTGGCAAAGAGGTTTTTGTGCAAATTAAAGGTATGTCAATTTTGAATTAAGAGCTGCACGACAACATCGAACATCCTGCTCGTTCTTTTGCCCAATCGGGACGTTTTTCGGCGTATTTTTTCAAATGCGGTTTTTCGTCATAAGGCGAACGAAAAACGTCGAGTAGTTTATGAATTTCGCTAAAGTCGCCTTGTTCTGCGGCATCGATAGCAAGTTGCACTAAATAATTACGCGGTACATAAATCGGATTCATCGCATTCATACGTTTGCATCGTTCAGCTTCCATTATTTCGCTTTGATGCAAACGTTGCTGATAACGTTTTAGCCATTCGAGACGAGTGTTTTCATAGGTTTCATCTAATTGTTCAGGCGAATAATAAATGTCTTTTAACGATGAAATATCAAAATTTATTTGCGACATATCGACTTTTGCCAGTTGTCTAAAAAATAGCGTCATATCCGTTTCAACCGTTTGCAACAAAACAATTAAGTCATGAATCAAGGTTTCATCGGTTTCTTGAATATCTGACAATCCCAATTTTTCCGCCATCATGTTTGACCACGCATTTTGGAAATTTTGGATGTAATGTTCATCCAATATGGCTTGCAACGGTTTAATTTGTTGAATCAAAGGAATAATCGCGTTGGCAAGTTGTGCTAGATTCCATGATGCCATTCGCGCTTGTCTTCCGAAACGATAACGACGAATATCCGCATCAGTGGTATTCGGAGTCCAATCCAAATCAAAATTCTCCAACCAACCGTAAGGACCATAATCAATCGTCAGTCCGAGTATCGACATGTTGTCAGTATTCATCACCCCATGAACAAAACCCACTCGTTGCCAATGCACAATCATATCGGCTGTGCGTCGGCAAACCTCTTCAAACCATTTCAAATAAACGGCGGTTGATGGTTCGCCCAATTCTGGAAAATCGGTGCGAATCGTGAAATCAACAAATTGTTTTAATAAGGTAAGGTCATCACGCGCGGCAAAAATTTGAAAATGTCCAAAACGGGTAAATGAGGGCGCGACACGACAAACGACTGCGCCTTGTTCGTGTTGAGGATTGCCGTCGTAAAACATGTCGCGCACAACGTGTTCACCCGTTAAAACCAAACTCAACGCGCGGGTTGTGGGAATGCCTAAATGGTGCATCGCTTCGCTACACAAAAATTCCCGCACCGATGAGCGCAACACCGCTAAACCATCCGAGCGACGTGAATAAGGCGTTTTGCCTGCGCCTTTTAATTGCAATGTCCAATGTTGATTTTTGGAATTGACGACTTCGCCCAAATTGATAGCGCGTCCATCGCCCAATTGTCCTGCCCATTCGCCAAATTGATGTCCGCCATAACACGTTGCATAGGCTTCCATGCCTTTCGCTAAACGATTTCCCGCAAACACTTGAGCAAAATCGGCTGATTCGCAAATGTCTTCGCTTAAATCTAATAAATCAGCGACTTCTTTTGCAAATGCAACGGTGCGAGGTTGTCGAACAGGCGTTGGCAACACGTTTGAATAACACGCGCCAACCACCTGACGAGGTTCATTTTGGGTTTCTAAATCTGCGGGTAATTCTCGAACAAATCGGTTGTCGAAAGTAAGCGCATCGAGCGTGTTAATTTTAGTCTTCAATCACATTTCCTGTTTCATCAAACGTCAGCACGGTAACTTCGTCGTCTGCATCGGTAATTTCGGCTTGTTGTAACACGCCGTTATCGTAATAGCTGTAGCGATGTTCTAATTCGCTTTCACCATAAACCATTTTTTGAAAAAACAACAGTTGGTCTTTGTCATCGAAATACGCGCGAAAAAAGGTATTTCGATTGTGCAGTTCAGCATCGGTTAATTCTTGGGATAATTTAAAAGGTAATTTCACACCGCTGTATGTGACAAAATGGCGGCATTGCAAATTTTGAGTATCAATTTCCATCGTTTGATTCCTTTGTTTGAAGACAACAATTAAACCTAAATCAGCAATGATTATGCCGCCTGAAAAGTCAGTAAATTCGGGACTTTGTTTGTAGTAAAGGTTTCGTAATGAACAATTGATTGTTTGTTTTGCAACAAGTGTTCTAGCTTTTGATAATGCTAGAAATACGTTTGTTAAAATTACGATGGTGGATAGCGTAACTTTACCTCTTCTGCCTGTTTTTCTAATTCGGGAAATAAATAACCTTGTGTAATTCCTATACTGACAAGTTCTTTCAACAAGATATTTTTATTTTTCGCTGTGATAACAAATTCGTATGTTTGGATTTTCAAAGCCTGATGAAAATGGTCTACAGTCCATAGTTCAGATTTTATTGGAGGAAAAATTAAAAAAGCTCCTTGCTGGCGGCGGATTCTTTCATTATTGAGAGGTGGGCAAACAAAATTGAAATAAGTAAATTCAGATAAAAAATGATGCAAACGATTATTCCAATCATAGCTATAGCGGACACCTATTCGTTCACATAACTCATCGATAATTTTTCTAACCCGCTCTAAATATCCATTCTCAATGCTTATCAAAAATAACCGTGCATTTTGGAGAATTTCCTGTTCTGAACGTTCTGATTCGAAAAATCGTTTTTTTAAAGATTCCCCCAGATTTGTGAAAAAAGTTTGAGTAGTCACATTTTCTACAATGTTCAAACCTTCTATTCTGTGCATTACGTCAGGGTATGATGTCATTCTTTGTAGGTGGGCGGTAATATCAGATAAGAACTTTTCAAGCTCGCCATTAAATGCTTCATGATAAAAAGGTGGGAGGTTTACGTTTCTGAAGTAATTCATCAATTCACTAATTATATGATTACCGAGATTTGATAATGTCAGTGGAGCTTCAATGCCTGCTAAATGTGTATCGCGAAGAGCGGTTGAATATGTGACCGCTAATTGAGGCATACTAAAAAACATCACTTTTCCATCTTCGTTATTATGTTCGCAACAGGCAAAATACAACGCGACCAAAGGACTTTGGGTAACATCTAATAATCGTGTTGGTAAACCGTGATGTTGCATTCTTACCAAACGCTCGAAAAGCGTTTTATCTTCGCTAAAAGCTGCTGGATTATGGCGTAGCATATCCTGATACAACTGATATTCGACAGCTCTATAACTCTTACCATCTTTATCCGTGCGATAAACGCTAGGCTGGAATTGATAATTTATATCAGCGTGTCCTCTATAAAAAAATTCTGGTGTTTCTGATTTGTTCACATTTGTGGACAGGGTGCATTCTCGTACCCAATCCATAAATTGAGTGATTGATGTGATTTCGTTAGTTGCTGTCA
>CAIVBX010000046.1 GCA_903904275.1 uncultured Pseudomonadota bacterium | reverse complement strand
AATCAACGTGACTTTGACTTTTTCAACAAAAGGTTCTTTGAGTGGCGTTAAGGCTTCTACGCCGCCCATCATCATTAGCATTCCTCCGAAAGACGATTCCAAAATCACAACAACAAGGCTGTCGTAAATTTTGTCGTAATCGACTGCGTTTAAAAGAGGTTCTAAATTCAAAATTTTTTTGCCACCTTGTTCTTCGGTTTCGATGAATTGTTCGATGTTTTGCGCGGTGAAAAATTGCGACATCATCAGCGTTTTAATCGCGCCTTTGAATTCTTCAAAACGCTCAGGAATGACACCAGAACCCTTTAAATACGGGACTTTTTCAAACAACATGTGAACCGCTAGCCAATTGGTAATCGCGCCCGAAAGCGCGAAAAATCCTACTGACGTAATAAAACCAGAACCGCTAACTAAACCTAAAACCGTTACGCCTGACGCAACGGCATTGGTCGAATAATTTTTGTCATGAACCACTTTGTTTATCAAATTTTTACACATCATCATCTAATTCTTCTGCTGATTTGTTGGTGAAATAACTGGGGGCAATACTGATTAAGGTCGTAATCAGCGTGGCAAAATACGGCACAGCTTGAACGGCTAAAATCGCCATCCACAACTTTCCGTTTAAGTTATCGAGATATTCCAAACGGTTAATTTCAAAAATTCCCCAGCCGAGCAAAATCAACAGCAACAACTCTTGTTGAATCACGCGCAAACCTGAAAATAATGCGCCTTGCGATTCATATTTAGGTGTTCGCATAAAAGGTTTGCCGGAGGTGAAAAGCCCTTGAATTGTGCCAAGTGCAACCGTATGTGTTAACGCTAAACCTGATAATGCTGCACCTAATGAATGCCAAACGGAACACGGAACACGCGCTTGATATAACCACAATCCACGAATGATTTTGAAGGCAAACAAACCAACTGTTGGCATTAAAAAAACTACCGAAGGCAATTCTGGATGAGATGCAAAACGAATTAAAACTGTAATAATCAAACTCGCTATCGTGAAAACGAGAGCAAGTGCATCTGAAAACCAAGGCAACCAACCTGCAATGAAATAGTATTTTTGTGCCGAAGTCAGTGCTTTACTAGTTGGTAAAAAGCTTTTCCAATGTGCTTTAATAATTTGCATTGCGCCATAAACCCAACGGAAACGCTGTGTCATATAGCCTGAGAAGGTATCGGGCATCAAACCTTTGCCGAACGAATCTTTGACATAAACTGAATCATAACCTGCTTCGTACAAACGCAAACCGAGTTCGCTGTCTTCACAAATACACCATTCTGACCAGCGTCCAACTTCGATTAACGCTGATTTGCGAATCATCGTCATTGTGCCATGTTGAATAATCGCGTTATATTCGTTGCGTTGAACCATACCGATATTGAAAAAGCCTGCGTATTCCCAATACGAGAATTCTTTGAAAGTGCTTTGATGACGGTCGCGGTAATCTTGCGGCGATTGAATGAAACCCACTTGTGGATTATCGAAATACGGCACCATCGAATTTAACCAATCAGGCGACAACACATAATCGCTGTCGATGAGTGCGATAATTTCAGCATCAGGCGCAGTTTGTTCGAGTGCGTGATTGATTGCCCCCGCTTTAAAACCAGGCCAATTTTCTAAATGGAAAAAACGAAAGCGTTCGCCCAAACGTTCGCAATCTTCTTTTACAGGCATCCAAACGGCATCGTCTTTAGTGTTGTTATCCATGACTAAAACTTCAAAATTTGGATAATCCACTTTTGCCAAGGCTTCCAATGTTTTACGAACCATCAATGGCGGTTCGTTGTGAATCGGCAAATGCAACGAGACTTTTGGATATTTAAACTCAGACGACGGCGTAAGCGGCTGAAATGTACGGATGGTTTTGCGATGCCAAACGACTTCGGCAATTTCCAAACTTTCAATCAGCAAAATCGCGGTTGCTAAAATTTGCATCAACACCATTAAACCCCACAAAATAAGGGTTAGCGTAGTTTGATATTGATGTGCGCCGCTTGAAACTGTCCAAAAAATGACTGATGCTGCGAGGTTTGCCATCAAGCCAAAAAAGAAAATGCCTGACAATTTCAAACTGCTGCGCGTGAGCAAAATTAAGCCCATTAAAATCAAACTGAAAACTGACGCACCCGCTGCCCAATTTCCCCAATCAGGCATTGGCATTACATCGCCATCCATTGGATATTTTGGCAAACGGTCAGCGTTGAAGATTCCCCAATACGCGCCTGCTGAACCTTCGATAGATTGTTTCCAAGGTTGGTCGAACGCTTCGACGACGTAATAAGTGATTTTGGCTTTATCCGCCCGATTTAAGAAATCGCGTAAAAATTTCGCCTGATTTGCAACGGATGCTGTTGCGTGTTTAACAGGTTGACCATCTGAAGGCCAGCCAACCTCTGTAATAATGACTGGTTTATTTGGATAGGCTTTTTTGACATCGTTGTAACGGTCAAAAACATAATCGACGGCATCTTCAGCCGCAATACCTTCCCAATAAGGCAAAATATGAATCGCTATAAAATCAACTTCATCAACCAATTTTGGATGTTTAATCCACACATCCCATGTTTCAGAGGTACTGACAGGTTTTGTCACATTTTGTTTAACAGTACGAATATAGTTAATCAATTCTTCTTCGGTCACATCGCCACGCAATAACACCTCGTTGCCGACCATCATACGAATCAATTTCGGATTGTACTGTTTGCCAACTTCAATCAGTGTTTCGACTTGTTTTTGATTTTCAGTCAAATCCACACCAATCCACGCGCCAACTGTCGAATTTAAATCATGTTTCGCGGCAATTTCGGGAATTTTGTCTAACCCTTTTTCTTTCGCGACGTTGTAAGTCCGAACTGCAAATACTTTATCTTTGAGCAGTTCAAAATCGTTTCCAATTTCTTCTGCATTTGGAAAGGTATTACTGGTTTGCGTGTCTTGCTTTCGCATCGGGTCGTAAGTTACGCCCATTGTGGTTTTAGTCCACGGTTGCAATTGCAACGGGTTATTAACGTAACTCCAAATACTGAAATTCACAGCGAGTAGCAACGTCAACGTTAATAAAATAATGAATTT
>CAIVBX010000045.1 GCA_903904275.1 uncultured Pseudomonadota bacterium | reverse complement strand
TTCGATAAAGTTGAAACACACGAATCTAATTTGATTTACAAAGGAACTCCAATGCACGGTGCAGCCATTTTTGATAGCAACGTACATTATAGTTTGCCGCTAAATGCGGCTGAGTTTAGTGTAGACTTGGGTGTTAATAATGTATTTGATACGAAATACTACACGGTTGGTGTAAATGATAATTTTGCGACAATTCATTTGCCAGATGGCAGTGGATCTTTAAGTGGTGGTTTGCCACGTTTGCCGCAAGAAACTCGTCGGCTTTATTTCACAATTGGATTGTCATATTAAAAAATGACGACTAGATTTCAGTTTCTTTCAACATTTTGTTACGTTTTGCGTGCGATAATTATGTCTATAGGACTTTTTCACACATCAATGATGTTTGCTGATGAGGAAATAGAACGTGAAAATAAAATTAAAATAGCCTACTTATTTCATTTTTCTCAATTTACGGAGTGGGCAGTGAAATCAACAGGCTTTACTTATTGTGTCTATGACGACACACATTTTAGTAAATTACTCAAAGAAGCCTATTCGGAAAAAATACTCAACGGTGGTGAAGTGCGTGTATTATCAGTCAATGCTGACTCAAATTTTAATGATTGCCAATTGATGTTTTTTCCCGATGTTGCACCACCAGAAATCCTAACTCGAATCAGAAAAAAACCGATTCTCACGGTCGGTGTTCAGAAAGATTTTATCGCACAAAATGGCATTGTCTATATGTACGAAAAAGATCAAAAAATTCGTTTTTTTATCAATAACAATAATGCGCTCGAAGCAGGATTAAAAATCAGCTCTCAATTACTTGCCCTTTCAAAGGACGCAACCCAATGATATTGCGAGGCAAATCAATCAAAAAAAAGCTGATTTTTATCAGTATATTAAGCAACATTATTGCTTTGCTTATTTTTGGCGGCATTTTATTTTTTTATGAAGTTACTTTTGTTAAACAAGATTTAATTAAAAATTTACAAACACAAGCCGAAATTATCAGCGAAAACAGTTTAGCGTCTTTGGCTTTTATGGATGATTCAACGACAAAGAAAACGTTGCAAGCTCTTAAACATAATTCGGATGTTTTATATGCTGGTTTATACAACACTAAGCAAGAATTGCTCGCAGATTATCGAAATCCCATTTATCAAGAAGAAGTCATTTTAAATGAAAATGAATTGAATCATTCTGCACGATTACATGAAGAAAATGGATTTATTCAAATTATTCAACCTGTTGAATTAAATGGCGAATTACTGGGTTATTTAGTCTTGCGTACAGGTTTTGAATCGTTTAATGAAAAATTGTATCAATATGTTTCTATTATTTTATTGGCATTTGCAGTCACATTATTGATGACACTTTATTTGTCGATGTTCACACAGCAAATTGTTTCAAGTCCGATTATTAAAATTGCAAAATTCATTGTCAGCATTACAAAAGAAAAAACCTACAACGTACCAATTGAAAAAATATCAAATGATGAATTTGGACATTTGATTGATGCGTTTAATGAAATGTTATTGCAACTAAATATCAGTTTTGCAGAACGTGATGCGGCTGAAAAATCACTTTCACATAATTTGGAAAATTTACAAGAAATTGTGAATGAAAGAACGTTTGATTTGCAAAAAGCGTTGAAAGTTGCCGATAGTGCAAATCAAGCAAAATCGGATTTTCTAGCTAATATGAGTCATGAAATTCGTACTCCCATGAATGCAATTATGGGCATGACGCATTTGGCACAGCGTACAAATTTAACATTACAACAACGAAACTATCTCGATAAAATTGATAAAAGCTGCCAATTGTTATTGGCAATTATTGATGAAATTTTAGATTTTTCTAAAATTGAAGCGGGAAAATTAGTCTTTGAAAATACTACATTTTCGCTAAATACTGTTTTAACGCATTTGTTAGACACGATAAAAATTAAAGCGGAACAAAAAAATATTCGTTTGTCATTTTACATTGCGCCTGATGCACCAGAACAATTAGTAGGTGATGCGTTGCGGTTAGGACAAATTTTGTTAAATCTTGCCAGCAATGCGGTGAAATTTACAGATAAAGGTGACGTTAAAATTACTGTTGAACATCAACGTCTTTCAGAAAATAGAACCGCTTTTAGTTTTTCAATAAGTGACACAGGTATTGGGATGACCTCTGAACAATTAGAGGGATTATTTCAGCCTTTTACACAAGCAGATTCCTCTATTACACGGAAATATGGTGGTTCAGGTTTAGGTTTAATTATCAGTAAACAACTTGCTGATTTGATGGGCGGAACAATTGATGTTGTTAGTCAATATGGCGTTGGAAGTACATTTGTTTTTAAAGTGAATCTGACGGCTGAATCGTTAGAATTAAAGCAATTTAGTCCTAAAAAAATCGCATCTCCATTTAAACACCCGCACTACAACGCACAACGTATTTTGTTGGTTGAAGATAATGAAATCAATCAACAAGTAGCAATGGAACTTTTAACCACTATCGGCTTAAACGTTAAAATTGCTAACAATGGTCAAGAAGGACTTGAGTTTGCGTTAGCTGAAACTTTCGATTTGATTTTGATGGATATTCAAATGCCAATCATGGATGGTTTGACGGCAACAAAATTGATTCGCAAAGAAGAAAAATTAAAAGATATTCCCATTGTCGCCATGACGGCACACGCAATGAGTGGCGATAAAGAAAAAAGTTTAGCCGCTGGCATGAATGATCATGTAACCAAGCCAATTGCACTCGAAAAATTGGTTGAAACGCTCAATTATTGGCTACATGTCTCGGTTATTATTCCGCCTATCATTGATTTAAGTGTGGATTCTATTGGCTTTTCATTACCACCTTTTGATTTAGAAAAAGCATTAGTTTTCAGCAATCACAACACAAAATTATTGCATTCGATATTGGTTAATTTTGGTAGACGTTATTCAAATGCGTCTGAACAATTTCAAGAATATATAAAACAGCATAAATTTAATGAAGCCGCGCAACTCGCACATTCGATTAAAAGTGTTGCGGGAACACTTGCTGCTTCAGATTTACAAAACGCCGCGACAGAGTTAGAAATAGAATGCCGTTCAGGCGAAATTGAAAGAATTGAACCTTTGCTGAAAGAATTGAATAACAATCTTAATGTTGCAATAAATGCCGTTAATACAATGCCTGCTTTTTTTTGCGGCAATTTAGAAGGTAAAGAAAATAATTTAAGCATTGATGAAATCGAAAATTTATTCAGGCAATTAAAATCTACGTTAGAAACAAACAATTTCAAAGCGTCAGAAATTTTTACACTTTTGATTCCCTATTTACAGTCTAAAAATTTACAACAAGAAGTTACCGAACTAACCCATTTGTTAGAGCAATTAAATTTTAAAAAAGCATTAGTGATTTTGGAGCAGGTGAATCTTTTGTTAAAGGGGAATTAAAATGGGCGATTTGGCTACACATCCAAAATTATTGATTGTTGATGATGATCCATACAGCATTCATTTATTAGCAAATATCTTTAATGGTGATTATGAGATTGTATTTGCAACAGATGGCAAAAAAGCATTGGAACTGGCTTTGCAGGACAAACCTGATTTGATTTTGCTTGATGTCGTGATGCCTGAAATGAGTGGTTACGATGTTTGCAAAGAATTAAAAGGGAATCCGATTACATTTAAAATTCCAATTATTTTTGTGACAGCTCATTCAGATACGGCTGAAGAAATTCGTGGTTTAGAAATTGGTGCAGCCGATTACATTACGAAACCTTTTTGTCCTGCAATTGTTAAAATTCGAGTTAAAAATCAAATTGCATTAAAACAATTACAAGAGAATTTAACCAAATTAGCGATTACAGATGGTTTAACTGGCATTTCAAATCGACGGTGTTTTGATCAACATTTATTATCTCAATGGAATCATGCTTTACGAGCAAAAAAACCGTTGGCTGTTGCAATGTTAGATGTCGATTGGTTCAAAAAATATAACGATTATTACGGTCATCTTATGGGTGATGAATGTTTGAAACAAATAGCGAATATCCTTATCAATAGCTGTAATCGAAACATTGATTTTGTGGCGCGATATGGCGGCGAGGAATTTGCGATGATTTTGCCAGAAACACAAACGCCACTTGTGTTAATGACAAAACTATTTCATTCGTTAGAATCGCTTGCAATACCACATGGTATGTCTGAATTTGGGCAAGTCACGTTAAGCGTAGGCGTTTCAATGCGTATTCCCACTTACAACGAAAATCCCAGTGCATTAGTTCTTGAAGCAGATGAAGCGTTGTACACGGCAAAACATCAAGGAAGAAATCAAGCCGTATTGTATCAAGCGAGTTATTGGGTGGATTTTAACGCCGTAAAAACGGCATCGTAATCGGGTTCGTGTGTTAATTCTGACACCAATTGTGTGTAATGAATTTTATTTTCAGAATCAATAATAATCACAGCCCGCGCGGTTAAACCCGCTAATACACTGTCAGTAATTTTTACACCATAATCTGTCGCAAATGTACTGCGAAATGAAGACAGTGCCATCACATCATGCAACCCTTCGATTTCACAAAATCGGCATTGTGCAAAAGGTAAATCTGCCGAAATGACTAATACAATAGTATTTTCTAAATTTGCCGCTTTTTGATTGAATTTTCGTGCCGAAGCCGCGCAAGTTGGCGTATCTAAACTAGGAACAATGTTTAAAATTTTTCGTTTTCCTGCAAAATTTGCCAGTGTGACATTGTTTAATTCATTATTTGCCAATGAAAAATCAGGTGCAATATCACCAACCGCAGGTAATTCGCCACACGTTTCGACAGCGTTTGCTTGAAATGTAATGCTTGCCATAAAAAAATCCTCGTTTTAAGTTTTAAAAATCAATACCGTAGTTTATACCAAAGTAATCCCATGTATTCATGCAATGCAAACGTACTGTTTAACATCGCTTGGGCTGACGGCAAAAAATCAAAAATCGTCAATTCATCTTCGTTTGCAGAAGATAAATGCGCCGTTGGCGCGGCTTGAACATCAAAACCGACTTTTTCAAATTCAATTTCAGCCCTTTTCATGTGAAAAGCGTGCGTTACCAACAAAATTTTATCAATTTTTAACAGTTGTAAAATTTTCCGAGAAAAAATTGCATTTTCAGCGGTATTTCGGCTTTGATTTTCCTGCCATTTTGCTGGGATGTTAAATTCTTGTTCCAACACTTGTGCCATGACGGCTGCTTCTGAAGGCGCATTATTCTTAAACACTTGCCCACCTGATACTAAAATTGGCAAACCTGTTTCACGTCCTAGTTTTGCTGCATATCGCACACGCTCTAACGTTCTGCTATTTAATGTGAAATCGCTACCAAACTCAGAAGCATTTCCCCGTAATCCACTTCCTATAACAACAATCGCTTGATTTTGTATTGACGATGTAAAAATATCGTGTGTTGGCGATTCTATTAAATTCACTAAATCACTTGAAACGAGCGGCGTACTTAAAAGATAAAGCCCTAAAAGTGAGCTTAATAGTAATGTTAAACCATGTGTCAGTTTTTTTAACAGTCTAAATAACCCTATGAAACCTAACAATAATAAACTTGAATTAGGTAATAAAATGGTTTTTATGACGTAAATTAGCCAGATGTCCATGATAGTTTGTTCCTTATGAATTGTTAGTTGTCGGTATTTTTTACAACTTAGGTTATTGCAATCATTGTGATAACAGAGAATAATTCTGAAACCTTTTGAAATAACGTGTTTTAAGGTTTTGGCACACGAGGTGCTAAAGATAATGCAGATAGGTACAAAACGAAAGTACCTAAACATTTACACAATGAACTTACTAAGTTTAGGAGATTTATCATGAACATTTTCAAAAAAACAATTTTAGGTGCTGCATTAGCTGTTGCATCAAGTGGGGCTTTTGCTGGTGTAGTTACAGTCAGCAATGTAACTTGGAATACGGGTTCACCTTTCGATTTTTGGAGTGTAGTATCAATTAACCAATCTTTGTTATCAAATGAAAGCAATCCACTTTTAGATATTGGTCAAACAGTGACTGGTTTCGGTGCTATATCAAGAATCAATGACTCTAATATCGCTTGTAATGCTTGTGAGTTAACTTACACATATAGTTACACACTAGCATCGGTTAACACGTTTGCGGATTACAATCCGATTACAGGTTTTAGTGTAGCTACTTATTCTTCAACGACAGGCACACCCGTTATTACATCGGGCTATACCTTTGCTCAATTCCAGGATTTAACTTCTAATCAACAATTAAATTTCAGTAACTTTAGTTTAAATGTTTTTGTTGATAACACACCAGATTACAGTGCTAACCCAAGTCAAACAAATGCAGCTGATGGTACTTTGTTTTTATCTGCTAAAAGTGACGGATATTTTTCAGGAAATTTACAAGGTGGTAATAGTTTTCTTAGTGTGACGGGAGGATTGGCAGCCTCTTATTTTGATACAAATACAAAAAATGGTGGGCTTTCGGATCTTTCGTTCACTGCATCTGGATTGACGTTAAATAGTACAGGAACAGAAAGAACAGGATCAGGTAACGTTTATGGCAAAACTATTGATGTTCCAGAACCAACGTCATTAGCATTGTTAGGGTTAGGTTTATTAGGTTTTGCAGCAAGCAGAAAAAAACAAGCGTAATTTGTTTTTAATTTGCTCACAAAAAGCGTCGTCAGAATAATAAGCTGACAGCGCTTTTTTCGTCTTTATTATTTATTTAATGCTAATTGTTTTCTGGCGATAAAAATAGCAACTTTCTGAATCAAATTGCTATTTCCACCAGGTCGCCAAGTTTTGGCGAGTTTGTCGTTGTAAGCATCAAAATGTAAGCCCCAAGGTACAGAAAATACCTTACCTCGTTTGAGTAGAATTTTTAGGGCTTGTGTCGCTGCAAAACCTGCACAAAGCGCACACGCCATTGGCGTAGAAGGACCTTTATGGTTGGCTAAATTAACTGCATTTTTATCCACCAAATAGCCACGCTGTAACATTGCTGGAGATAAACCAAGTAAAAAATTCAAAATTTTGTCATTTTCAGATTTCCCTTTTATTTGAAAGTATTCTTCAAAAGTCATTTGACCAGGTAAGAAATTCAATAACGCTGTTCCCATTCCCAAAGGTGCGGCGGTAATTGCTGGAATACCATGTTCAGCACAATAAGCAAACACCATTTCACGCGCTTCAAACGCAAAAAAATCGAGAGAATCGACATACAAATCAACATCTGTAAAAAATTCCGACAGATTTTCTGGTGTGACACCGTTATTAAACGTTTTAATGTCTAATTCGGGATTTATATCCAAAGCCATTTCTGTCATTACATCGGTTTTTTGTCTATCAATGTGTGAAATGCTTGCACCAGCCTGTCGGTTAAAATTAGGTAATTCAAATTTATCAAAATCCGCAACGTTAAATTTTCCAATCCCTAAGCGTGTTAATGTTATTAAATGACTTCCTCCAACACCGCCAAGCCCAGCAATAGCAATACGTTTATTTTTGAGAATTATTTGTTCTTCGTGAGTTATCCAGCCGATATTTCTGGAAAAGGCAAGGTTGTAATCAAATTTTTGTTGGCTCATTCAAATAACCTCTTTAAATTTAAAAAGTTAAGAATACTTTGATGTTGATAGCCATTCAAGAAATAATGAAAATAGTGGAATTATAGGATGTCGGTTTTTTTTACAAAAAAATTTCACGATTTTTACATTATTTTCTAAATTCAAAACAAATATGATAACAGATTGTAATTAAACAAAAATTTTATTTAAAAATTTGTGGTGTATTTTTTGCTTTGAATTTTTGTAGTTAATTTAATACAAAATAGATTGTCTGTAGACAAATTTTTGAGGTTTTAAGTATGCTTGTTTTTTTTAGAAATATTCCGCCAACAACTGAAAAATCAGATCTTATTAGTGCAATTAAACCTGTTATGAAACGTCGGTTTTTTTTCGATTTTTTTCATCGTCCTGGCGCGATTGTAAATGTGATGCTGCTTGATTTATTGGATAAAAAGCAAAATAAAATGAATGTTCATGGTGTCGTCACGATATTGCCTGATGATGTTGCGAATTTAGTCATTAAACAACTCGACAGAAAAGTCATAAACGGGCGACGAGTCACTGTTAGGGAATACCATATTCGACATCCCCACAACGACCCGAGAAGAAATACGACTGATGTTTCTCAAGATATTCTAGATAAACGTACTGGTGATCGCCGCCAACATGAGGTTGTGTCCGAAGTAGAATCTTTAGATTTAATTCGTGGTCTGTTGTCTGAATATAATATGTGATAAATGAGGTTATTTTTTAATTTCCAATGTGGTCAAATAACAACCCGAATCTTCTGCCCAATAATTTCCTGTTGTTTGTACCGCACGAACGCGAGTATTGCCGTTGCAAATCAATTGATAATGACATGTTTTGCAACGCCCTTCGAGTGGACGCGGTGAGCTTTTTAAACCTGCCATTAACGGGTCGCTAATATCCTGCCAAATTTCTGAAAACGGACGGTTTTTTACATTGCCTAAATTGTAATGCCACCAAAATGTATCAGGATGAACATTTCCCAAATTATCGATATTTGCCACATTCACACCTGACGCGTTGCCACCCCATTGTTCCAGTTTTGCTTGAATATGTGCAGCGTTTTCAGGAAATTTTTCACGAATCCAATGTAGAAAATACACCGCATCCGCATCATTATTTCCTGTAACAAATTCACGTTCTTTGCCTTCCAAAATCCAGCGATAACACGTTTCAAATAATAAATTCATAGCTTCGCGTGTCATTGAAAAATGTGCGTCATCATCACGGTTTTTATTGCCACGACCGCCATAATTTAAATGCGACAAATAAAATTTATCGATGTTGTAATCGTCCATCAATTGCAACATAGCGGGAAAATCATGTGCATTTGATTGGGTTAATGTGAAGCGAATCCCCACTTTTATGCCTTTGTTCAAACACAATTCAATGCCACGCAAGGCTTCATTAAATGACCCTTTTGAACGGCGAAAATTATCATGTGTTTCTTGAATGCCGTCCAAACTCACGCCGATATACGAATAATTGATGGTGGCAATTTTATCGATATTTTCAGGTGAAATTTTCGTTCCATTGCTCGACAACGCAACATAAAAACCCATGTCTTTGGCGCGTTGTGAAATGGCAAAAATATCAAGATGTAAAAGCGGTTCACCCCCCGATAAAATCAATACAGGCACTTTGAAGGCTTTTAAATCGTCCATCACGGTGTAAATTTCAGGCGTGCTTAATTCACCAGGAAAATCTTTGTCAGCCGAAGTCGTATAACAATGTTGGCAAGTCAAATTGCAACGGCGAATTAAATTCCAAATGACGACAGGCGCGGCAGGTTTTCGAGTAGGTTTTAACGGTGTTGGTGAAATCACTTCACGCATATATTGGGTTAATCGAAACACACTAATCTCTATAACCTAAACTTTGTAACGCTCGCTCGTTATCCGACCAGCCTTTTTTCACTTTTACCCAAAGTTGCAAATACACTTTTTGTCCGATTAAACGCTCGATGTCTTTTCTCGCGTCTGTTCCGACACTTTTTAACATCGCGCCATTTTCGCCGATGATGATGCTTTTTTGAGAAATGCGCTCAATCCAAATAATTGCGTAAATTTTGCTCAAATTTTCGAGTTCTTCATAACGTTCAATTTCAACCGTTAATTCATAAGGTACTTCAGCACCTAAACGCCGCATCAATTTTTCACGAATAATTTCGCCAACTAAAAAGCGTTCAGGTCTGTCGGTGATTTGGTCAGCAGGATAAATTAAATCACCTTCGGGCAATAAACTCATGATTTCACTTTCTAATTCTTCTAAATGAATTCGTTTTAAGGCTGAAATTGGTAAAATTGCTTCAAACGGATAACGTTCTTGTGCTGCAGCAAAAAATTCTAAAACACGGTCTTTATCTTCGATTCGGTCAACTTTGTTCACCGCTAAAATGACGGGCAACCCAGCTTGTTTAAGTTTTTCAAAAATCACTTCGTCGTATTCAAGCCATTCCAAGCGGTCAATTAACCAAACAACAACATTTACGCCCATTAACGTGCTGTCCGCAGTTCGATTTAATTGGCGATTCAAGGCTTTCTTTTGGTCAGCGTGCATTCCAGGTGTGTCCATATAAATGGCTTGTCCTGCATCCGTTGTGTTAATGCCTAAAATGCGATGGCGTGTCGTTTGTGGTTTGCGCGAAGTAATGCTGATTTTTTGTTTGAGTAAATGATTCATCAAAGTCGATTTGCCCACATTTGGGCGACCGATTAACGCAACGTAACCGCAATTCATAAGATATTTTCCTTAGCTAATTTTTCGAGGAGGATTTCAGCGGCAGCTTGTTCTGCACCTTTACGGGTTACGCCTGCGCCGATTGACGGTTCTGACAATAACGAAATTTTACATTGCACTTTAAATGTTTGTTCATGCGCCAAACCCGATGCAGTCAACAATTCATATTGTGGTAAATCGAGTTTTTTAGCTTGCATGAATTCCTGCAAACGGGTTTTAGGGTCTTTTTGACCATTGCCGAGCGATAAACTTTTCAATTTGTCATCGAATAATTCAGGAATCCATTTTTGACAAGCTGCCATTCCTTTATCTTGATAAAGTGCAGCAATAATAGCTTCGACAGCATCTGATAAAATCGAATCCCGATTAAATCCACCACTTTTTAATTCGCCTGAACCGAGTAACAAATAATCACCAAGTTGATGTTGTCGTGCAATTTCGGCGAGCGAACGTTGATTGACTAAATTGGCTCGCATTCGACTTAAAATACCTTCAGGCGCGTCGGGAAATAAGTTGTAAAGCTGTTCAGCAATCACAAAACCTAAAATCGCATCGCCTAAAAATTCTAATCGTTCATTATTATTTGAACTTGCGCTACGATGCGTTAAGGCGCGGATAAATAATTGTGGATTTTCAAAAACTAATCCTAATTTTCTACTTAATACTTCTGGTTTTTTTGTCACTCAGTTCTCTCTTTAAATTTGTTTATTTTTCTATTCATAAAACATTGCCTTAAACCAAAACGCCACATTTACCAGTAAAATTAACGCGGGAACTTCAATTAAAGGTCCGATTACACCCGCAAAGGCTTGTCCGCTGTTGATGCCAAACACGCCAATTGCTACTGCAATCGCTAATTCAAAATTATTTCCCGAAGCGGTAAAAGCCACAGAAACATTTTTAGCGTAATCTTTTTCAAAATAACGCGCTAACGCAAAACTACTAAAAAACATAATTGCAAAATAAATTGCCAACGGCATGGCAATTTTCAATACATCAAACGGAATTTTAACAATCAATTCGCCTTTCAAACTAAACATCAACACAATCGTAAATAACAACGAAATCAACGTAATGGGGGAAATTTTGGGTAAATAAATCGTTTCATACCAATTTTCGCCTTTTATGTTAATCAGAATTATTCGGCTAACAATGCCTGCTACAAACGGAATGCCTAAATAAATACCGACACTTTTAGCAATTTGACCAATTGTGATATTTACCTCAAAACCGTTTAAACCCAAAAATGGCGGCAACAACGTAATAAAAATATACGCATAAACACTGTAAAATAACACTTGTAAAATGCTGTTTATCGCCACTAATCCCGCTGTATATTCACGATTTCCTTCCGCTAATTCACTCCACACAATCACCATTGCAATACATGGCGCAATGCCAATCAACATCAAGCCCATCATATATTCGGGTTGATTTCGCAAAAACAAAATGGCAAGCGAGAACATCAAAAGTGGCGCGATAATCCAAATCAAAAATAACGTTATGCCAATCAATTTCAGATTTGAAAACACCGTGCCTATTTTACTGTAATTCACTTTTGCAAGAGGTGGATACATCATCAAAATCAAGCCAATTGCGAGCGGAATGTTAGTTGTGCCACTTGAAAAAGAATTAAAAAACGCGCTACTTTCAGGCAAAAAATAACCCAAACTCACGCCTGTTCCCATTGCTAAAAAAATCCACAATGTTAAAAAACGGTCTAAAAAGCCTAACTTTTTTCTTTCATTCATTTTATTTTCACCGACGAAAAGACAAATAACATTTCTAACGCGATTTGCTCACAGCGTTCACGGTATTTTTGGAATTGTAATGGCGTGTTATCAAACGCTTTCGGGTCGTCGTAACAAATGCCAAAACGTTTTTCAGCCCCCAAAATTAACGGACAATTTTGCTCTGCATCAGAGCAAGTCATAATTGCCGCAAAATTTTCTTTTGGATTTTCGGCATCATCAAACCGTTTTGAGAAGCTACGCACGCTTTGATTTTCAGCAAAATAGACATTGAAAACAGGGTTATCATTTTCAACGTCGCCGCTAATTTCAAAACCCATTGAAACTAGCGAAGCAATTGCATTTTCGTTGAAACGAGTAGTTTCTGTACCGCCCGAAAAAGTTGAAACATTTGGAATTTCAAAAAATGATGCCGCGACTTTCGCCCAAATTTGCCCAAAATGGCTACGCCGTGAATTGTGCGTACAAACAAATAGTAAGTTAATCGGTTTTTGCGCGTCGATTTGTTGTTGAATGTAATCGCAAAGCGGTTTTAGAACAGCTTTCCGCTCAGTCGAAATTTTGTCGAATTCACAGTTTAATTTTTCACAGTAGCGTTGAATTTCATTAAACATTTTGGTTTTCTCGAAAGTTAAAAACGTCGATTGTGATTCAGAAATGTAACGACTTTATTTCAAAATCGTTCCAATCCGCGCAAAATCTACGCCTTTGTTCGACCAATCCCAACTCATCCAAATGAAAAACGCTTTGCCGACCAAATTTTCTTCTGGCACAGTTCCCCAATAACGGCTGTCGTTGCTGTTGTCGCGGTTATCACCCATCATAAAATACTGACCTTCTGGCACGGTGTAAGTAAATTCAACACTTTGCACGCCATCACGATTCAAAATTTGATGTTCAACACCTGTTAAATTTTCTAAAAACTGCGCCGCGCCATTCATGTCTTCGTTTTGACCTTTGCCTTCAAATACACCTAAAGCGGTTTCAGGAACTGGCTGACCATTGACAGTTAGACGTTTATTTTCATAAGTTATTTTATCGCCTGGCAAACCAATTAAACGCTTGATGTAATCAACTTCGGGATTTTTCGGATAGCGAAAAACGACAATATCGCCGCGATGTGGTTGACTTAATTCAATCACTTTTTTGTTAATCACGGGAAGGCGAATTCCGTAAGTGAATTTATTCACCAAAATAAAATCGCCAACTAACAACGTTGGCATCATTGAACCCGATGGAATTCTGAATGGTTCTGCGATAAATGAGCGCAACAAAAACACAATCAAAATAACGGGAAAAAATGAATGTGCGTATTCAACCAAAAGCGGTTCATTTTCAATTTCATATGGGATATTTTTGCTTTTCAAATACCACGCATAAATTCCCCAAATCACACCCGTGATAATTGTTCCCACAAACAAAAAAAACGAAAAATCAAAATCCATGGTCGTCGCCTTATTCTTTATTGAGTTTTAAAACAGCTAAAAACGCTTCTTGTGGAATTTCCACGTTGCCCACTTGTTTCATGCGTTTTTTACCTGCTTTTTGTTTTTCGAGTAATTTTTTCTTACGCGAAATATCGCCGCCGTAACATTTTGCCGTCACGTCTTTGCGAATCGCTTTTACGGTCGAACGAGCAATAATTTTTGAACCAATTGCCGCTTGAATCGCAATTTCAAACATTTGACGCGGAATCAATTCTTTCATTTTTTCGACCAAATCGTGACCGCGACGTTGACTTGAATCTTTATGCACAATCATTGACAAGGCATCGACTTTTTCGCCGTTAATCAACACGTCGAGTTTAATCAGCGCGGCTTCTTGGAAACGTAAAAATTCATAATCAAATGAAGCAAAACCACGACTGACTGATTTTAAACGGTCGAAAAAGTCTAAAACCACTTCGTTCAATGGCATTTCGTAATGCAATGAAACTTGTCGCCCGACGTATTGCATATCTTTTTGTACGCCACGTTTTTCGATACAAAGCGTAATTACTGCGCCAACGTAAGTTTCTGGCACAAGAATGTTTGCGCGAATAATTGGTTCACGGATTTCTTGAATTGTGCCATTTTCAGGTAATTTTGCAGGATTATCGACCATCAAAGTTTCACCCGTTTGGGTGATAACTTCATAAATTACGGTCGGTGCCGTGGTAATTAAATCAACATCATATTCACGTTCAAGGCGTTCTTGCACAATTTCCATGTGCAACATTCCCAAAAATCCGCAACGGAATCCAAAACCCAATGCTTGCGAGGTTTCAGGTTCAAATTGCAACGCCGCATCGTTCAAATTCAATTTTTGCAACGATTCGCGCAAACTTTCGTAATCATCTGAACTGACAGGATAAAGTCCCGCAAAAACGCGTGGTTGAACTTTTTGAAAACCTGTTAATTGTTCGGTTGAGGGGTTATCTGTTCCTGTAACCGTATCACCGACTGGCGCACCAAAAATATCTTTAATTCCTGCGACTAAAAAGCCGACTTCGCCTGTATTTAAAAATTCTTTTTCAACCCGTTTCGGCGTGAAAATACCAACTTTTTCAGCTAAAAATGAGCGTCCTGTGGACATGATGGTGATTTTTTGTTTCCGTTTGATGCTGCCGTTCATGATGCGAACCAGCGAAACTACGCCTAAATAACTGTCAAACCACGAATCAATAATCAATGCTTGCAAAGGCGCGTCTGGGTCGCCAACAGGGCAGGGGACTTTTAAAACTAATTGTTCTAAAACGTCTAAAACACCTAAACCTGTTTTCGCGCTAATCATCAACGCTTCGTCAGCAGGAATGCCGATAACTTCTTCAATTTCGGTCATCACCCGTTCAGGTTCAGCAGATGGCAAATCGATTTTATTTAAAACAGGAACGACTTCTAAACCTTGTTCAATCGCGGTGTAGCAGTTGGCAACGCTTTGCGCTTCAACACCTTGCGCCGCATCGACAACTAACAATGCGCCTTCACACGCCGCCAATGAACGCGAAACTTCATACGAAAAATCAACGTGTCCAGGTGTGTCGATGAAATTTAATTGGTAAGTTTCACCATCCGCTGCTTTGAAATCAAGCGTTACGCTTTGGGCTTTAATCGTAATCCCACGTTCTTTTTCAATGTCCATTGAATCAAGCACTTGCGCTGACATTTCCCGCGCCGTCAAACCGCCGCACATTTGAATGAAACGGTCTGCTAGCGTTGATTTGCCATGGTCGATATGCGCGATAATTGAAAAATTTCTAATGTGTTTTATATCCACGAGTGTCTTTTTTGAAAGTTAGAGGTAAAAAAATCGGATTAGCAGACAATGCAGCTAATCCGTATTGGTTTTGTTTGTGTCATTCTAGCAAAATCGGTTCATGCCCGAATGATTTTTGTTTTAGGCAGCACGTTCAATCATTTGTTCAGCTTGTTTTGCAAAGGCTTTTAAATCCCCACTTTTTACGGTTTCGCGTGGAATGACTAATGCAGTCGCCAAACTGATATAAATGTAGACATAATGCTTGCTGTATTCGACTCGAACTAAATCCGACCACAACATTTTATATTTTCCGCTGGGAGATTTTTCTAATAAATACTGCGCTTGCGCAGAGTCAATTGTTAATGTGTAAGCACCGAACATCGCGTTTTTTTCTTTGTAAGTGTAGTTGTTGAGAATTTGGCGACGTAAATCGAGCATCATCACTTTTGGCGATAACCAACCCCAAAGCGCAGCAATCACTAAAATATACGCGGCAGAATTTCTATCGCTGTAATAAAAATAGTAAAACGCGCCAATTAACAACATCACAGCTGGCACAATCCAGCGATTTTTGCGGATATTACTTTGGATGTCTTCGTTTCGGGAAAATTGCACTTCGTTAAAGTGAATTAAGTCGTCTTCGCGGAATTCGTATTCAATTTCAAACATGATTTTTATTTTTATAGTTAAAGTTAATGTGTATTCGCATTATAGCGAATCATTTTGAATCTAACCGTTTAGCTCAATAAATTATCTAGCATCATCATCACAATGAATCCACCCATGAGCGAAAATGTCGCGCAACGTGAACGTCCTTTTGAATGCGTTTCAGGAATAATTTCTTCGCTAATTACAAACAACATTGCACCTGCCGCAAAACCCATTGCAATCGGTAAAATTTGTTCAAAAACTGTAACCATTGTAATGCCTAATAAACCGCCAACAGGTTCAACTAATCCTGTTAATGTGGCAATGCCAACGGCTTTCCATTTGTTCATGCCCAAACCAACTAAAGGTAATGCAACAGCCAAACCTTCTGGCATATTTTGCAATGCAACAGCTGTGGCTAAAATTAAGCCATTTTTTAAATCACCTGAGCCAAAACTCACCCCAACAGACATTCCTTCGGGGAAATTGTGAATCGTGATAGCAATAATAAATAACCAAATTTTGTTTAGCGAATTGAGTTGCGTGTCGGAAAGTGAATCGAAATGAATATGCGGCAATTGTTTGTCAGCGTAATGCAAAAATAACGCGCCAATCATCATGCCGACAGAAACGATATAAATTCCTTTTCCTGTCCACATTGCGTTGCCATATTCCAAACCTGGAACAAGCAAAGAAAAAGCTGTTGCTGCTAACATCACCCCTGCTGCACCGCCGAGCAAACTATTAAATAAATTGTCGGAGATTTTTTTCAGCCATAACGCGGGCAACGCGCCGATTCCAGTGGCTAATCCAGCCAAAATACTCGCTAAAAATCCCATCACAACGACAAAACCAAATAACAAATATAACGAACCAAAAATAATAATTTGGCTAGTCAAAAAAAATCCCGCCCACGTTAAATTTCGTTGCAACGGCGGCATGGATTGAATTTGTTGAAATTTTGGACAATTTTGAATTTTAGAGATTACTGCTTCTGAACAAGATTGAAGTTTTGTAACAAACGTAGACATGAATTTTCCTTATTTAAATTTAATGAATTACGCCTTTCGGCATTATTTAAAAATGATACACTGAAAAAAATCGTTGTTTCAAAATCCGACAAAACTATTTCGTAATGCAACCCAAATTTATCCACCTTAGAGTTCACACAGAATATTCACTCATCGATGGTTTAGCCAAAATCAAACCGTTAGTTAAAAAATTAGCTGAATTACAAATGCCAGCGGTGGCAATTACCGACCACGTTAATTTATTTGGTTTGGTGAAAATGTACAAAACGGCGACAAGTTCAGGCATAAAACCGATTGCGGGCGCAGATGTTTTAATTTTCAATTCTGATGAATCTGATAATCCGTATCGATTAACGCTACTCGCGCAAAATCACAAAGGTTATGTGACGCTTACGGAGTTGGTTTCGCAAGCGTATCAACATGGGCAATCCAAAGACGGCGTGCCGATGATTCGTCGTGAATGGATTGAACAAAATCACGATGGTTTGATTGTGTTATCTGGTGCGATGGAAGGTGATATTGGACGCGCGTTAGTGGCAGATAAAAAAGATGATGCACTGCATTTTGCGATGTATTGGCAAAATTTGTTTCCGAATCGGTTTTATTTAGAACTCCAGCGCGTTGGAAAACCGAATGAAGAAAATTATATTGCCACTGTGATTGATTTAGCGTTTGCCTTGAATTTGCCCGTCGTGGCGACAAACGATGTTCGTTTTATCAAACAAAACGAATTTGCCGCGCATGAAGTTCGTGTTTGTATTAACCAAGGGCGCGTTTTAGATGATGCGCGTCGCCCGAAAAATTACACCGACCAGCAATATCTGCGTAGCGCAGAAGAAATGCAGGCGTTATTTGCCGATATTCCCGAAGCCTTAGAAAACACAGTTGAAATTGCCAAACGTTGCAGTTTAACGCTGACGTTGGGCAAAAATTATTTACCTGATTTTCCAACACCAGATGGCATGACGATTAACGATTTGATTATCGCTGAATCCGAAAAAGGCTTAATCGAACGTTTAAAACATCATCCCGTCCCAGACGAAAATGCTTACCACGAACGCCTAAAAATTGAACTCGATGTGATTACACAAATGGGTTTTTCGGGCTATTTCATGATTGTGGCGGACTTTATTCAATGGGCAAAAAATCACGGCATTCCTGTCGGACCTGGTCGTGGTTCTGGTGCGGGTTCGCTGGTGGCTTACGTTTTGAAAATCACCGATTTAGACCCGATTGAATTTGAATTACTGTTTGAGCGATTTTTGAATCCTGAACGGGTTTCAATGCCTGACTTTGATATTGATTTTTGCATGGATAGACGCGACGAAGTGATTGATTACGTTGCCGACCATTACGGACGTGACCAAGTTTCGCAGATTATTACCTATGGTTCGATGGCGGCAAAAGCCGTGATTCGTGACGTGGGGCGAGTATTGAGTTTAGGTTATGGATTTGTTGACCGACTCGCCAAAATGATTCCGACTGAAGTAGGAATTACGTTGTCGGATGCGCTGAAAAATAGTCCTGATATGCAACAAGCTTACAACAACGAAGAAGATGTCAAAACGTTGATTGATATGGCGTTGATTTTGGAAGGTACAGCGCGAAATGCAGGAAAACACGCGGGTGGCGTGGTGATTGCACCAACAAAATTAACCGATTTTTCGCCTCTTTATTGTGATGTTGAAGGCAATAATCTCGTTACGCAATATGACAAAAGTGATGTGGAATCGGTTGGCTTGGTGAAATTCGACTTTTTAGGTTTGCGAACGCTGACGATTATTGATTGGGCGTTGCAAACCATTGACGCGCAAAATGCCAAAAAAGGCTTGCCGCCTGTTGATATTAGCCAAATTCCGCGTGACGATTTTGCCTCGTATGATTTGTTGAAAAAAGGCTTAACCACCGCTGTATTCCAATTGGAATCACGCGGCATGAAAGAGTTAATCAAAAAACTGTTACCTGACTGTTTCAACGACATCATTGCGTTAGTAGCATTATTTCGTCCTGGTCCGTTAGAATCGGGAATGGTTGATGATTACGTCAACGTTAAACACAAGCGCAAACCTGCTGAATACGCGCATCCGATTCTTGAGCCGATTTTAGAACCAACTAACGGCGTTATTTTGTATCAAGAACAAGTCATGCAAATTGCGCGTGAATTGTCTGGATATACGTTGGGTGGCGCGGATATTTTACGCCGTGCGATGGGTAAAAAAGATGCTAAGGAAATGGCAAATCAACGTGCTGTTTTTGTTGGTGGCGCAGAAGAGAATGGCGTTGATAAAGACATTGCGAATTATATCTTTGATTTAGTCGATAAGTTTTCAGGCTACGGTTTCAACAAATCACATTCTGCTGCTTATGCGTTAGTCGCTTATCAAACCGCATGGCTCAAAGCGCATTATCCCGCCGCTTTTATGGCGGCGGTACTTTCTGCCGATATGGATAATACTGACAAAATCGTTATCAACATCGAAGAATGCCGCGCTCTCAATATCAAAATTGTTCCTCCATCAATCAATTATTCTGATTTCAAATTCACCGTGAACGATAACGGCGAATTGGTTTATGGTTTAGGCGCATTAAAGGGTGCAGGTGAAGCCGCACTTTTAGATATGATTGCAGAACGTAAAACTAACGGCTTGTTTTTAGGCTTGCATGATTTGTGTCAGCGTGTCGATTTACGCAAATTCAACAAGCGCGTTTCCGAAGCGTTAATCAAAGCAGGGGCATTTGATGAATTTGACCCAAACCGTGCTGCACATTTAGCGGAATTACCCACTGCATTACAAATCGCCGAACACAAAAACAAAATGAAACTCGCTGGGCAGAGCGATTTATTTGGGTTAGGTGGTGGCGATGACGAAACCGACGAATCTGAACATCAAACTTACGCAATTGACATTGCGCCTTGGTCTGAAAAATTCAAATTTGCCGAAGAAAAAGCAATTTTAGGGTTGTTTTTAACAGGACATCCGATTGACCAATATGCTGACGAATTACGCAAACTCACATCTCGAAATTTAGCCGCACGAATTGCTGAAATTGTTCCCGACAGACGTTCAAATCCTGTGCGTGTTTCAGGTTTAGCCATCGACATTGGAGTGCGGCAAAATAAACAAGGGAAATCACGCGGCTTTGCGATTTTAGACGACAATTCGACGCGTCTTGAAATCGTCGCGCATCGTGAAACCTATGACGAATATCAAAGTATTTTTACGGCTGAATATAAAGATAGATTATTGATTGTTGAAGGAAATTTACTACTCGATAATTATTTAAACGTGCCGATGCTCACCGTTGATAAAATTTATCCGATTGAAAAAGCACGAAGAATTTTGCAACTCACGTTTAAAAATAAAAACGCCCAATTTGAAAAATTAGCCGAACTTTTGCAAACTGTTAAAGGCGGTGAAACCGTTATACAAATTGAGTATTTTGGTGAAAGCGCGAAAGCCACGTTACGTTTAGGCGAAAAGTGGCGTGTTGAAACCACCGATGAATTATTGCACGAGTTGCGAATTTGGCTTGGTAAAGAAGCCGTGAATGTATTTTAAAAATAGAAAAAAGGGTGGTATTTTAAAAATACCACCCTTTAAAGAATTACGCCGCCGCTAAACCCATAATGTTGTAACCACAATCAACATAAGTTAGCTCACCTGTAATACCTGACGCTAAATCAGAACACAAAAATGCAGCTGCATTGCCGACTTCTTCAATCGTGACATTCTTTTTCAACGGTGACGCATCTGCTGCTTTATTCAACATAGCTTTGAAATCGTTAATCCCAGAAGCGGCTAAGGTTCTAATTGGACCTGCTGAAATGGCATTGACGCGCGTGCCTTCTGCACCTAATGAAACAGCCATGTAACGCACATTCGCTTCCAAACTCGCTTTTGCTACGCCCATCACATTGTAATTAGGAATTGCACGTTCTGCGCCTAAATAACTCAACGTCAATAACGAACCATTACGACCTTGCATCATCGCGCGACCTGCTTTTGCTAAAGCCGTAAAACTGTAAGAACTGACATCATGAGCAATACGGAAGTTTTCGCGGGTTGTTGCATTCACATAATCACCATCTAATGCTTCACGCGGCGCAAAAGCAACTGAATGAACGATGCAATCTAAACCATCCCAATGTTTTCCAAGTTCAACAAAAATATTGTCAATGTGTTCATCAAATTGCACATCACATTCAACAACAATTGAGGAATCACATTGCGCGGCTAATTTTTCAACACGCTCTTTGATTTTTTCAGTTTGATAAGTGAAAGCAAGTTCAGCACCTTGACGACGCATTGCTTGAGCAATTCCCCATGCAATTGAGCGGTCGCTAATTAAACCGACAATCAATACTTTTTTGCCTTGCATAAAAGCCATAAACGTTACTCCTAAAAATTGAAACGATTAGTGGTGATGTCCGCCAGCACCATGAATATGACCGTGTTCAATTTCTTCGGCTGTCGCTTCACGCACGTCAACAACTTCAATATCAAAATTTAATGGCATTCCTGCTAATGGATGATTTCCATCGATTGTAATGCTATCACCATCTACAGCCACAACTGTTACGATTCCAGGTCCTTCGCTAACATCAGCATGAAATTGCATTCCCACTTCAATGTTATCAATACCATCAAACATTTCACGCGAAATCACTTGTATGCGGTCTTCAAAAACTTGTCCATAAGCATCAGAAGCAGGAATGTAGGCTTTGAATTTATCACCTGTATTTCTGCCGTGTAAAGCAGCTTCTAAACCTGAAATGATACTACCTGTGCCATGTAAATAAGCTAACGGTTCACCACTTTCAATAGAACTATCAATAACTTCATCCGCTTCATTTGTTAATGTGTAATGAATTGAAACGGCTGTGTTGTTCTTAATTTGCATCCTAAAACCTTTATGTTGTATTAAATAAGTGAGTGAATATGATAAAGGCTAAAGCGGCTTTTGTCTGAAAAATATCAATTTATGACAGTCCTTGCGCGTGTTCATCAAAACCATAATCTGATGATAACGGACGTATTAAACGTGAAAATGTTTTTTTAGCATTTGAATGTTGCGAATTTAACAACGCAATAATTTCTGGACAAAAAGCAGGTGTTAAACTTGCGCCAATTTCTTCATCGTTTGTCGTATTAAATCTGTTCAAAAAAGTTTTAAAATTCATGACGGCATTCCTTTTTTCAAAGTTAAAATAAAAGCACAATTTGTTTATCGGCAGATTAGAAAGAAAATGTGAATTTTTAATGACGGAAGATTCCAAACCATAAAAATACCAATGCAAAACTGTTATGCTGTAACGGTTTATTTTTAACTCAGATTCTCAGGATTTATGGACTTATTACTTGCAATAAAAGTATTGATTTTAGGCGTTGTTGAAGGGCTAACAGAATTTTTACCTATTTCCAGCACGGGACATTTAATTTTAGTTGGCGATTTACTGAACTTTAATGATGACAAAGGCAAATTGTTTGAGCTGGTCATTCAAGTTGGCGCGATTTTGGCAGTTTGTTGGGAATATCGTCGCCGAATTTCTGATACGTTTAGTGGTTTATTTCGGAAAGAAAAAGTTGCTCAAAATTTTACGATAAATTTGATTATTGCATTCTTGCCAGCGGCAATTTTAGGGTTTGTGTTTAGCAAATATATCAAAGCAGTTTTGTTTAAACCTATTCCTGTTGCAGCAGCATTTATTGTAGGTGCGCTAGTGATTATTTGGGCAGAAAAACGTGAGCATACAATACGGATTAACGCGGTGGATGAATTGTCAAAATTGGATGCGTTGAAATTAGGTTTTGCTCAAGCCTTTGCGTTAATTCCAGGCACTTCACGTTCAGGCGCAACAATTATAGGTGGTTTGTTATTTGGGCTTTCACGTCAGGCAGCAACTGAATTTTCGTTTTTTTTAGCGATTCCAACTTTATGTGCCGCGAGTGCTTATGATTTGTATAAACACCGTGATTTATTAGATGCTGCCACGGATGCGCCTGTTTTTTTTCTGGGAATGGTGGCAGCATTTTTTAGTGCGTTGATAGCAATCAAAGGATTACTTCGTTATATCAGCCAACATGATTTTTTAGTTTTCGCATGGTATCGATTAGTTTTTGGTGCGATTGTTTTAATCACGGCTTATAGCGGCATTGTCGAGTGGTCGGTAAATTAAAGTGAAAAAGCCTACAAAACATGCAGATTTGTTGAAAAATCTGCAAATGTGTTTAGAATTGCCGTTAGCTCATCGGTTGGCGATGGCTAATTCCCTTAAAACCCAATAATAAGAATTATTCGAGGATAAATGTTGATGAAAACGTTAAAAAAAATCGCTCTAGCAGCAATCGTCGCGGCATCTTTAGGCGCAGTTTCTACAACTTCTTTTGCTGAAAGCGATCCAGGTCGTGTTGTTTATGCGCCAACTCAAGCGGTTGATATGTACGTTGCAAAAATTCAGACTGCAATTGACTCGCTCACTTCAGGTGCTGACGCAGAAACTTCAGGCAAATTGATGAAAGAAGCCTCTGATTTCTCAAAAGAAGTGAACGCAAATGATAAAGTAGCGCGTGTTGTTGCAAAAGCAACGAACCTTGTTAAAGCAGCGCGTAAAGACGTTCAAGAAGGCAACGCACAACAAGCTGAAACAAAATTGCGTGATGCTCATAAACAAGCTATTGAAGCAAAAGGTCTTATCTAATAAGTTTTTTGTTCCAATAAAAAGCCCTGTGATTTTAAAATCACAGGGCTTTTTTTATGAAAATTTACTTTTGACGTTTTGTGTAAAAATCTTTCACAAACACGTCTAATTCTTTTCGTTCAATAGCATCACGCAATCCTTGCATCAAATTTAAATAATAATGCAAATTGTGTATCGTATTTAAACGCGAACCAAGCATTTCGCCGCATTTGTCCAAATGACGTAAATACGAGCGTGAATAATTTTGGCAAGTGTAACAAGCGCAATTTTCATCAATCGGTTTTGTATCAAATTCATATTGCGCGTTACGAATTTTCACCACGCCAAATGTCGTAAATAAATGTCCGTTTCGCGCATTTCGTGTCGGCATCACGCAATCAAACATATCAATTCCACGACAAACCGCTTCGACTAAATCTTCAGGTGTTCCCACGCCCATCAAATAACGCGGTTTATCCATTGGCATTTTTTGGTGAATCGCATCGAGAGTTGCCATCATTTCGTCTTTGGGTTCACCGACTGACAAACCGCCAATCGCATAACCATCAAAACCAATATCGACCAAGCCTGCAATCGATTCTTCACGCAAATGTTCGTACATACCGCCTTGCACAATCCCAAATAACGCATTCGGATTATCACCATGTGCATCTTTACTGCGTTTTGCCCAACGCAACGATAAACGCATTGAATCTGCGGCTTCTTGAACTGTCGCAGGGTAGGGAGTGCATTCGTCGAAAATCATCACAATGTCAGAACCTAATTCACGTTGAACTTGCATTGAACTTTCGGGCGACATGAAAATTTTGCTGCCGTTAATCGGCGATTTGAACGTCACACCTTCTTCTTTTATTTTGCGTAACGCGCCTAAACTGAACACTTGAAACCCACCCGAATCGGTCAGAATCGGTTTTTGCCATTTCATAAAATCGTGCAAATCGCCGTGTGCTTGAATCACTTTTGTCGTGGGACGAAGCATTAAATGAAATGTATTACCCAAAATAATTTGTGCATTTAAAGCAAGTAAATCTTCGGGGGTAAGCGATTTCACCGCACCATAAGTGCCAACAGGCATAAAAATCGGTGTTTCAACCACGCCGCGTTTAAATGTTAAACGTCCGCGTCGTGCGTGTCCGTCCGTAGAAAGTAATTCAAAATCCATAAATCTCTATGTTATGTAAATGTAAAAAATGCTTAATCTGCTAATAATAATTTTAAAAAATCATCCGCAGGAAGTGGTTTGCTTTTAATGTAACCTTGATAAATATCACAACCTTTTTCTTCTAAAAAAGCCAGTTGCTCGGCTGTTTCAACGCCTTCTGCTAACACTTTAAATCCTAAAATTTTACCCATTGAAATAATGGTTGCCGTGATTTCCATATCATCTTTAAGTTGTGGAATATCATCGATGAAACTTTTATCAATTTTTAAAACGTGCAACGGAAACGATTTTAAATAAGCCAAAGATGAATAACCTGTTCCAAAATCATCAATCGCTAATCGAACCCCTTGCGCTCGCAACGTATTTAAAATACCAACTACTTTTGTCTGATTCTCCATTAAACCGCTTTCGGTCAATTCTAATTCCAATCGATTCGCAGGAAATCCCGTGTCACGCAACGCATTCATCACTAATTCATTTAAATCGCTGCGTTGAAATTGTACAGGCGATACATTTACTGCCAACGTTAAGTCAGTAATCCCTAAATCCATCCAAATTTTGCCTTGACGACACACTTCATAAACCACCCATTCACCAATCGCTTCGATTAAGCCTGTTTCTTCGGCAAGTGGAATAAAATGATTTGGGGGAATTAAACCATTTTGTGGATCTAGCCAACGAATTAAAGCCTCCGCCCCCACAATTTTACCTGATTTAATATCAACTTGAGGTTGATAATACAAACGCAATTCATGATTGTTAATCGCTTTTCGTAACCGTATTTCCAATTCAATTCGTGTCCGCACCGCAATCGTTAATTGCTCCGAAAAATACGCATAACAACCACGTCCTGCATCTTTTGCGTGATAAAGTGCCGTATCTGCATTATCAATTAACAATTCTGGGTCATTACCATGTTCAGGAAATAAGCTAATGCCAATGCTTGCGCCAATTTGAACGTTATCACTTTGCGCTAATGTAAATGGCTGGTTCAAATCATTCACAATAAATTCAGCCACGCGGGCTGCATCATCAATATGCGTAATATCTTCCAGCAAAATCACAAATTCATCACCACCTAAACGCGCCACGGTATCCACATCTCGAATTCGACTTTGAATTCGTTTAGCGACTTGTTGCAATAATTCGTCACCTGCTAAATGCCCAAAATTATCATTTACGGCTTTGAATTTATCCAAATCCATCATCAAAACAGCCATGCGTTTATTTTCACGACTGCCGCTTTCAATACCATGTTTTAAACGTTCTGACATCAAACGCCGATTAGGTAATCCTGTTAGGGAATCATAAAAAGCCAATTTTTGAATTTTTGAATCGTCGCGCCAACGTTCAATCATCAACATAACTAAATTGGCATATTGTTCAATTGAAACGGATTCGGCAGGTGTTGGTGTTGAAACATAACGATGATAAATTGCAAACGTACCTAAAACCTCATTTTGACTATTTTTAATGGGTTGTGACCAACATGAACGGATATTAGCAAGTTGTGCCAATTCAATAAAATTCGTCCAATAAGGATGCGTATAAATGTCTTCAACAATAACTTTTTCGCCACGAAATGCAGCTGTACCACATGAACCGACTTCATCACCAATGACTAAACCATCAATTGCATCATTGTAAAATGCAGGCAAACTCGGTGCCGCACCATTGTGTAATTGTCCTGTTTCACGATTTAACAATAACACCGAACACAACATACTTTCATGTTGCATTTCAATGCCTTGAATCAATTCGTTTAATAACGTATGCAATGTATGTAAATCAATGGTGTTGCTACCAACCTGTTTCAAGATTTGATTATGTAATGCCAAATCATTACTTTGTTGCAAAAGTACATTCGCAATTTTTCGGCGTTTTTTATTTTCACGTTGAATCGATTTGTAAGCAAAAACTAAGAGTGTAAAAACCAACGCTACGATAATAGCGGTTAAAAGTGCGATGCCTAAATACCCATGTAATTTTTTCTTATCCAACTTAATATCAGGGTCATAAGTGAAATTTTCTAAGCGTTCGGCAATATGTTCTTTATCTGCCATATCGGCTTTAGCAAATATATCTGCCATTGATTGCCAACGTGCTGGATTCATGTGACCGATTTCAATTAAATCTGGAACAACTAAAGGACGCACGGCATCTGCTTCAAATTGCAAATGGCGACGAGATTTCTCGACATAGTATTTATCAATCAATAATTCAATAATTTCGTCTGGATGTGCTAGCGCGTAAGTCCAGCCATCAATCGTTGCTTGCCGAAAGGCTTTTACACGGTCAGGATGCAAACGAATTTCTTCTTCTGTGGTAAATAAAATGTCGCTATAAAAATCAACGCCATAATTTCGTGGATTGATGATGGTAAAAGGAAATTTTTGCCATTTTAAAAAATACGTTTCATTTGTGAGATAGGCATTAAACGCATCAACACGTCCGTCAATTAAATCTTGTAATTCAAAACTACTTTCAACAATACCTACACGCTTGGTATCTACACCTTCATTTGTCAACATGGCTAATAAATCCGTATCCATTGATTTATTAAACATCATGACTTTTTTATCAATTAAATCGCTTGGAGAAGAAAGGTCTTTTCGTGCAAGTAGTACAGAAGGTGAATGTTGAAAAATAGCTGCTAAAGCGACTAATGGTGAACCATGCAAACGCTCATA